>NZ_JACVTV010000005.1:0-97682 GCF_016624625.1 Stenotrophomonas sp. S41
TTAATTTCCCCGGGGGTCTTTATTTGGGGGCGCCCCCCCGCGGGGGCCCCCCCCCCAACCCCAGGGACCGTATGCCAACCACCGTTGGCATCTACCAGAGCCAGAGCGCGGGCCTTACTTGCCGATGCAGAAGCTGGAGAAGATCCTGCCCAGCAGGTCATCCGCACTCATCTGCCCGGTGATCTCGCCCAGCGCGTCGTGCGCCAGCCGCAGTTCCTCGGCGGCCAGTTCCAGATGCTCGTGCACCAGCTCGCCATCGGCGCGCTGCGCATGCTCCTGCGCGCGTTCGATCGCATCCACGTGGCGGGTGCGGGCGGAGAACTCGCCCTCCACCTGCTCCCCTGCCCCGGCCGAGGCAATCGAACGCAGGCGCGTGTGCAGGTCTTCCAGGCCGGCACCGGTGGTGGCCGAGACGAACACGCGGTCCGGATCGTCCAGCGCCGGCAACGCGTCCAGCAGGTCCGACTTGTTGTGGATGTAGACCTTGTGCGGCACGGCGGCCACGGCTTCGCCCAGCGCGGCTTCGCCGGCGGCCGGGTCGCGCGCGTCCAGCACGATCAGCGCCAGGTCGGTGCGTTCGATTTCCACGTGGGCGCGGCGCATGCCTTCGCGTTCGATGGCATCGCCGCCGTCGCGCAGGCCGGCGGTGTCGACCAGGGTCAGCTCCAGCCCATCCAGGCGGATGGTTTCGCGCAGGGTGTCGCGGGTAGTGCCGGCGATGTCGGTGACGATGGCGCGCTCGCTGCCGGCCAGGGCGTTCAGCAGTGAGCTCTTGCCGGCATTCGGCGGGCCGATCAGCACTGCATGCAGGCCATCGCGAAGGCGTCGGCCGCGCTCGGCATCACGACGCAGCAGGGCAAGATCAGCGCGCGCCTGTTCCAGCCCGCGCCGCACCTGCGCACCGCCGAGGGTGTCCAGCGGTTCGTCGGCGAAGTCGATGGCCGCTTCCACGTGGATGCGCAGCAGCACCAGCTGTTCGACCACGGCCTCGATGCGGCGCGAGAACACGCCGTCCAGCGAGCGACGTGCCGCGCGCGCGGCGCGGTTGTCGCCGGCGGCGATCAGGTCGGCGATGGCCTCGGCCTGGGCCAGGTCGAGCTTGCCGTTGAGGAAGGCCCGTTCGCTGAACTCACCCGGCCGCGCCTGGCGCGCGCCGAGTGCGATGCAGCGCGCGACCAGCTGCTGCAGCAGCACGGGGCTGCCGTGGCCCTGCAGTTCCACCACTTCCTCGCCGGTGAAGCTGTTCGGTGCCGGGAACCACAGCACGATGCCGTCGTCGATCACTTCACCGTCGGCATCGCGCAGCCGCGCGTAGTGCGCATGGCGCGGGCGCAGCGTGGGCGCGCCCAGCGCGTTGGCAATCGCCGCCGCACGCGGGCCGGACAGGCGCAGCAGGCCGACACCGCCCGCGCCGGGGGCACTGGCGATGGCGACGATGGTGTCGGTGCGGGTCACATCGTTCATGGCTCAGAGCTTCTCCAGCTGCGCGCGCGCCTGCGCGGCACCGCTGCCCTGCGGCTGCAGGGCGAGGTAGGTGGTGTAGGCCTGCTTCGCCTTGGCCTTGTCGCCGGCGTTGAAGTAGGCATCGCCCAGGTTGAGGTGGGCCACCGCGCGCGACGGGTCGATCTTCAGGGTGTTTTCCAGCCAGCGTGCGGCTTCGGCGTAGCGCTGCTGGCGGTAGTAGACGAAGCCGAGGTTGTTGGCCGCCTGGGCAAAATCAGGCCGCAGCTTCAATGCTTCGGTGAACTGCGCAACGGCTTCGTCGTACTGCTTCTCGCGATACAGCTGCAGGCCACGATCGTTGGCCTGCTGCGCGCGCTGGCGGTCCGAGGCCGGGCCGGCAGTGGGCACCACCAGCTTGGCCTTGCCGCCCTGCAGGTCGGCCACGGTCACCGGCGCCTGCGCGCCCTTGGCATCCTGCGCGGCGTCGACCTTGTTGTTCAGCGCGATGGCATCCGGGGTCAGCTGGCGCGTATCGGCGTTGAGGTATTCCTGGCTGTCCGGCACCTGGAACACGAACTCGCCGCCCTGCGAACCGGGCAGGCTGCCGAACGCCGGGGTCTGGTGCGAGACGGCCGACACCGCCGGCGCCACGTAGGCGGCCAGTTCGGTGCCGGTGATGAGGCGATCACCATTGAGGTCGCCCTTGCCGGCCAGCGCCTGCAGCAGCACCCAGGTGAACACCGAATGGCCGTTCGGGCCGGCATCGGCCACCTGCTGGTCGGCACCGCCGGCAGTCAGCATCTGCCGCGCGCTGCGGCGTGCGTTCTCGCGCAGGAACGACGACGAGGACGGACCACCGCGGGTCAGGCCCAGGCCGCTGTAGCAGGCATCCATCACGAACATCACGTGCTTGGCCTGCATGCTTTCGGCGATGTTCTGGATGTCGGTCATCGCGATGGCGTCGGTGGCGAATTCCTTCGGGTCCGAATCCACCGGGATGATGTAGCCGAGGTCGCGGCCTGAAGCGAGCTGGCGGGTGGCGCCGTGGCCGGCGAAGAACACGAACACGCGGTCGTTCTTTCCGGTGCGGTCGTCGGCCAGGCGGTCGTGGAAGGCCGCCAGGATGTTGTTGCGGGTGGCCTGCTCGTTCTTCAGCACGATCACCTGCGAGGACGGGAAGCCGAACTGCCCGGTCAGGGTGTCGGCCACCGCCTGCGCGTCGTGGCTGGCGTATTCCAGCTTCGGCCACTTGGCGTAGTTGTCGATGCCGACCACGATCGCCCACGACTTCTCGTAGCCGGTGGTGACGGTGGCATCGCTGCTGGCGCCCTTGCGCGCGCGGGCGACGGTGAACTCGCGGCCGTTCCAGCCGGCGAACTGGTAACCGTCGGCGATCAGCCGGTCGAGGATCTGCGGCAGCGCCTTCACCGCACGGTCGTGGATGTCATGGAACAGGATGATGCCGCGCTGTTCCTTGTTCACCTGGCCGAGCACGCGCTGCACGATCGATTCCGGCACCGGGTCGGCCCAGTCCATCGAATCGATGTTCCACATGATCGACTTCAGGCCGGCCTCGTTGAGCAGCTGCAGGCCTTCGGCGTTGCGCGCGCCATACGGGAAGCGGAACAGCGGCGCACGCTTGCTGTCGACATCCTTCAGCAGGGTGTCGGTGTCCAGCACCTGCTGGCGCAGTGCATCGCCGGTGGTGCGCGACAGCTGCGTGTGGGTCAGGCTGTGGTTGCCCACCGCATAGCCCTCTTCCATCAGGTTGCGGCTGATCTTCGCCATCGGGCCCAGGCTGACCTTGCCGTCGGCCTCGACCTTGCCCAGGTTGCGGCCCACTTCGAAGAACACGCCCGGCACGTCGTAGCGCTTGAGGATGGCCACCACTTCATCGGTGTAGGCCTTGTGCGGGCCGTCGTCGAAGGTCAGCACCACGGTCTTGGCCGGCAGGTCGCGGCCGAAGATCTCGCGGTCGCTGTCCTTCATCGACATCGGGTACGGCTCGATCACCCCGTAGTCGCGCAGGATCGCCTCGCGGCTGTAGTCCTTGTGCAGGTGGGCGATGTAGTCCTCCCACTTCTCGCGCTTCAGGTCGATGGCACGGGTGCGCTCGAAGCGGCTGAAGATGCGGGTCAGTTCCTGGTTGTAGTTGCGCTCGATCTCGTCCAGCGCGTCCAGGTCCTCGCCGATGCGCTGGTGCAGCTTCACCGCCGGCAGCGAGGAATCGGCACCGATGCGATCGTGCAGGTCGCGCAGCACCTCGCGGAAGGCCAGGCGATCGGCATCGAACAGCTCCGGGGCCGATTCGATGTAGTCCAGCACGGTGCCCAGCGTGGCGAAGCGCTGCGGGCTGCCACCACGCAGCAGAGTGTCGAACTGCGCGGCGATGGCGGTGCGCTGTTCCAGCCCGTCGTGGAACAGCTGCTGGCCGATGCGGGTGGAGGTACCGCGGTCGGCCGCGCTCTGCTGCTCCTCGTCGGCCAGCAGCACGATGATGCGGCGGTAGCCATCGAGCTGCTTCTGCAGCGCGGCCAGCAGCGGCGCGGCGGCCGGATCGGCGGCGGCAGCGGCCTGTGCGCTGGGCTGGGTGACGGCGGCGGCGGCGGGCGCCTTGCCCTCCTTGTCGCCGCAGCCGGCAACGGCCAGGGTCAACAGCAGCGAGGGCAGGAACAGGCGGAACGACAACGCACGCGGCATGGCAGGCTCGATGGATGGGGACACGGTGTGCGGGCGATTCTAACCCCGCATGCGAAAAGCCCGCCTTGCGGCGGGCTTTTGCGGGGATCAGCGTCGGTAGAGTCGACCGTTGGTCGACTGTTCCAGCGCCAGTCGACCAACGGTCGACTCTACCCGGGTTATTTCTTCTTGACCGGGGCCGGTGCGGTGGTCGCCGGCAGCGGCTCGCCGCCGTGGCGCTTGGTCATCCACCACTGCTGCAGCAGGCCCAGGCCGCCGTTGACCACCCAGTACAGGACCAGGCCGGACGGCATGAAGGCCATCATGAAGCCGAAGACCAGCGGCATGAACTGCATCATCTTCTGCTGCATCGGGTCCATGCCCGGTGCCGGGGTCAGCTTCTGCGTGGCCCACATCACCGCCATGTTGATGACCGGCAGGATGAAGTACGGGTCGCGCGCGGTCAGATCCTGGATCCAGCCCAGCCACGGCGCCTGGCGCAGTTCGACCGACTCGACCAGCACCCAGTACAGGGCGAAGAAGATCGGCATCTGGATGAGGATCGGCAGGCAGCCGCCCATCGGATTGATCTTTTCCTTCTTGTACAGCTCCATCATCGCGGTCTGGAACTTCTGGCGGTCATCGCCATAGCGTTCCTTCAGCTGCGCGATGCGCGGCTGGAAGCGACGCATCTTCGCACCGCTCTTGTACTGCACGGCCGACAGCGGGTAGAGCACCAGCTTCAGCAGGACCACCAGGCCGACGATGGCCCAGCCCCAGTTGCCGACCAGCTTGTGCACCTGGTTCAGCACCCAGAACAGGCCCTGGCCGATCACCGCCATCATCGAGAAGCGGCTGTAGTCGACCACGCGGTCCAGGCCCGGCACGTCTTCCTTGGCGATCTGGTTGACCAGCTTCGGGCCGACCCACAGGCGGGCTTCGGTGCTGGTGGACTGGCCCGGGGCCACGGTGAAGGCCGGGCCGCGCGCTTCGATCAGGTCACGACCGGCCACCTGCGACAGCACGTAGTGGGCGGTCTGGTCCTTCTGCGGGATCCAGGCGGTGAAGAAGTGATGCTGCAGCATCGCCAGCCAGCCGCCGGTGATGTTCTGGTTCAGCGCGCCATCGTCCAGGTAATCCTTGAACGCACGACGCTGGTACTTCTTGTCGTTGTCGTACCAGGTAGCACCGTTGAAGCTGAACGAGTCCGGGTTGGTCATGTTCCGCGACAGGATGGTCGGGGTACGGTCCAGGGTGCGGTAGACGTAGCCGTTCCACGGGGCGGCGCCGGTGTTGCTGACCTCGTCCTTGAAGCGCACGGCGTACTCGTTGCGCGAGACGGTCAGGGTGCGCTTGATGGTCACGCCGTTGTCGGCGGTCCACACGAACGGGATCTGCAGTTCGTTCTGGCCGTCGGCCAGCACGAAGTCGCGGACGTCACCGACCAGCTTGAAGCCATCGGCGCCCGGTACCGGGGTGTTCTTGTCTTCGCTGGCCCAGCCGCTGATCGCGCTGTACGGATGCGCGGGGTCTTCGGTCAGCAGGCGCACCGGGGCGCTGCCTTCTTCCTTGGACTGCGGGAACTGCAGCAGCTCGGCGTCGAGCACGCGGCCGCCGTCCACCACCAGGCGCAGCACGTCGGTGGTGATGGTCACGCGCTGGGCGGCCGGGGTGGCGCTGGCCTGGGCCTGCTGCGCCGCGGCCTGGCCCGGGGCACCGGGGACCTGCGCGCTGGGGATGCTGCCCGGGGTCGCACCTGGAACGCTCTGTGCGGCGGCCTGGGCCGAGGTGGTGGTCGGGGCCGGGGTCGGCGCGGCCTTTTCACGGCCCCACTCCATCCACAGGAACACGGCCACCATCAGCCAGGCAAAAATAAGGAATACGCGGGTCTGGTTCATCAGCGGACAGGCTCGGCGGGGCCGGGACGCGATGCCGGCTCGATCAAAGAGGGAGGTGCGATGCCATCTGGCGGCGGCATTGTGCCGTCCACGCCCGGCGCGGGCAATGCACGCAGGCGCCGCAGCAGGCGCAGAAAGGCCTGGCGGATGTCGTCGTTGCTGGCAGAACGCGCAGCACTACGAGCCACGACGACGAAGTCGCCTGGCTGGATATCGGTTCGTGTCTGACGCAAGATGTCGCGCAGGACGCGCTTGATCCGGTTACGCCCAACGGCGTTCGGATCAACCTTGCGGGAAACCGCCAGACCCAGCCTGGCCGGCCGGTCAGCCGGCAGCCAGTGCAGGGTCATCAGCGGATCGGACACACGGCGGGCGCCGTTGAAGACCGTTGAATATTCGGCACGCGTGCGAACCCGCGCAGAGCGAGGGAATCGCTTGCGCGGGTCTGCAGTATTCACTGTCGAAGGGATTGCGTCTGCCGCGATGTGCGGCATGGCAATCAGGCGCTCAGGACTTTGCGGCCCTTGGCGCGGCGACGCGACAGGATCTTGCGGCCGTCAGCGGTCTTCATACGGGCACGGAAGCCGTGGTCGCGCTTACGCTTGAGGTTGCTGGGCTGGTAGGTGCGCTTGGTGGCCATGTGGGCCTCTCGTATGAATGGGACGGGAAAGAACCGGAAATTCTAGAGAGGTCTCCCCCCCTACGTCAACCCCTTGTGACTACGCCAATTCACCGGGCTGTGCAATAGCTGTGGATCTTTTTGTGAATAAGTGGGGGACAAGCATTCCGAAGCCGGGCGCTCGGTGGTAGTCTGAGCCATCCATTTCCCCCCTTTCAGGCCTGTGTTTGGGCGCGTTGTCGCGCCTGTGCACAGGTCACCGGACGATTATTGCCGATGGATGCCTGGTCCCGAAGTCTCGAACGCCTCGAAGCGGAGTTCCCGCCCGAAGACGTTCACACCTGGTTGAAGCCGCTGCAGGCCGATCTGCGCGCGGACAGCCTGGTGCTGTATGCCCCGAACGCCTTCATCGTCGACCAGGTGCGCGAGCTGTACCTGGCCCGGATCCGCGAGCTGCTGACGCACTTCGCGGGTTTCGGCGACGTTTTTCTTGAAATCGGCTCGCGCCCGCGGCCCTCGGAGGCGCAGAACGCGCCGGTTTCGAGCGCGGCGACGGCGGTGGCAGCCGAACCGCAGGTGCCGTTCGCAGGCAACCTGGACAACCACTACACCTTCGCCAACTTCGTCGAAGGCCGCAGCAACCAGCTGGGCCTGGCCGCTGCCTTCCAGGCGGCGCAGAAGCCGGGCGACCGCGCGCACAATCCGCTGCTGCTGTACGGAGGCACCGGCCTGGGCAAGACCCACCTGATGTTCGCCGCCGGCAACGCCATGCGCCAGGCCAACCCGGGTGCGAAGGTGCTGTACCTGCGTTCGGAACAGTTCTTCAGCGCGATGATCCGGGCCCTGCAGGAAAAGACCATGGATCAGTTCAAGCGCCAGTTCCAGCAGGTGGACGCGCTGCTGATCGATGACATCCAGTTCTTCGCCGGCAAGGACCGCACCCAGGAAGAGTTCTTCCACACCTTCAACGCGCTGTTCGACGGCAAGCAGCAGATCATCCTGACCTGCGACCGGTACCCGCGCGAAGTCGAGGGCCTGGAAGCGCGCCTGAAGTCGCGGCTTGCCTGGGGCCTGTCGGTCGCGATCGAACCGCCGGACTTCGAGACCCGCGCCGCGATCGTGCTGGCGAAGGCCCGCGAACGCGGTGCCGAGATTCCCGATGACGTTGCGTTCCTGATCGCCAAGAAGATGCGCTCCAACGTGCGCGACCTCGAAGGCGCGCTCAATACCCTGACCGCCCGCGCCAATTTCACCGGCCGCGCGATCACCACCGAATTCGCCCAGGAAACCCTGCGCGACCTGCTGCGCGCCCAGCAGCAGGCGATCAGCATTCCCAACATCCAGAAAACCGTTGCCGACTACTACGGCCTGCAGATCAAGGATCTGCTGTCCAAGCGCCGGACCCGTTCGCTGGCCCGCCCGCGCCAGGTCGCCATGGCCCTGACCAAGGAGCTGACCGAGCACAGCCTGCCCGAGATCGGCGATGCCTTCGCCGGTCGCGATCACACCACGGTGCTGCATGCCTGCCGCCAGATCCGGACCCTGATGGAAACCGACGGCAAGCTCCGCGAGGACTGGGACAAGCTGATCCGGAAGCTGAGCGAATGATGCACGGACGCTGATGAGGCGTCATCGCACAAAACGGTGCAGAATCCGGTAGCAAGCGCGGGATGAGTTGTGGATAAAAAAGACGTCGGAAAACGCGTCGAATTTATCCACAGCTTTCCCCACCCCCTGGGGGGCGGTAATGCAGAGGGTTTCGAGGTTAGAAACCCTTTTGATTACAAAGACTTAGCATTGTTTTCCAGCGATTCTGTCTCTACCAGCACCACCAAGCTTTTGATTTATTCCACATTTTTTAAAGCATAGGGGCACGGAACCACATGCGTTTCACACTGCAGCGCGAAGCCTTTCTCAAGCCGTTGGCACAGGTCGTCAACGTGGTCGAACGCCGCCAGACCCTTCCGGTTCTGGCCAATTTCCTGGTCCAGGTGCAGAACGGCCAGCTGTCGCTGACCGGTACCGACCTGGAAGTGGAGATGGTGTCGCGGATCGCGGTTGAAGATGCCCAGGACGGCGAAACCACCATCCCCGCCCGCAAGCTGTTCGAGATCATCCGCGCCCTGCCCGATGGCAGCCGGATCACCGTCTCGCAGACCGGTGACAAGATCACCGTGCAAGCCGGTCGCAGCCGCTTCACGCTGGCAACGCTGCCGTCCAACGACTTCCCGTCGGTGGACGAAGTGGAAGCCACCGAGCGCGTGGCCATCGGCGAAGCGACCCTGAAGGAGCTGATCGAGCGCACGGCGTTCGCGATGGCCCAACAGGACGTGCGCTACTACCTCAACGGTCTGCTGTTCGACCTGCGCGGTGATGCCCTGCGTACCGTCGCCACCGACGGCCACCGCCTGGCCCTGTGTGAAACCGACCTGGCCAAGCCCAGCGGTTCCAAGCGCCAGATCATCGTGCCGCGCAAGGGCGTGACCGAACTGCAGCGCCTGCTGGAAAGCGGCGATCGCGAGATCGAGCTTGAAGTCGGCCGCAGCCACGTCCGCGTCAAGCGCGACGATGTCACCTTCACCTCGAAGCTGATCGACGGTCGCTTCCCGGATTATGAGGCCGTGATCCCGATCGGCGCCGACCGCGAAGTGAAGGTGGATCGCGAAGCCCTGCGTGCTTCGTTGCAGCGTGCCGCGATTCTGTCCAACGAGAAGTACCGCGGCATCCGCGTGGAAGTCTCGCCGGGCAACCTGAAGATCAGCGCGCACAACCCCGAGCAGGAAGAAGCCCAGGAAGAGATCGAGGCCGATACCACGGTCAGCGATCTGGCCATCGGCTTCAACGTGAACTACCTGCTGGATGCCCTGTCCGCCCTGCGCGACGAGGAAGTCATCATCCAGCTGCGCGATTCCAATTCCTCGGCGTTGGTGCGTGAGTCCAGCAGCGAGAAGTCGCGCCATGTGGTGATGCCGCTGCGTCTCTGACGTCTGCGTTGTTCCACGTGAAACAGAAGACGCCCGGGAGATCCGGGCGTTTTTTTTTTGGTTCCACGTGGAGCATTGAGGAGGATCCCGGGAACGGGAGTCCGCGTTGCCGGTTTGATCTCTGCTTCCTGGATCCCGATCGGTTCCTCGCTCGATGGATGCACGACGGTTTAGCGATTCTTGGAAGTTCTCAGCAGGCCGATCTGGGCTCTGCTGACGCTACTGTCCACAGCCCGGTTTTCTGGCCGAAAGGCGCTGCCCTAGCTTTTAAATCTGGGTATAAATCTAAAGCTTGGTGGTGATGGTAGGGCCAGATTTCGTGGAAAACAGGGTTATCTAATTGATTTCAAAGGTTTTTGTGCACCTGAAACCCCCTGTATATGGGCCCTTGGGGCTGGGGGGGAAGCTGTGGATAGTTTTTCAGGCGGCTGAAAAGGGCTTTTTTATCCACAGATTGCCCATACCTTGTGTATAAGTCATACAGAGCCGCTGTGGACAGCGTGGAACGAGTGGTCTGAATTCTTTGAAATCTGTGGAACGCTTTGCAGCCCTGCCCTGCAGATTTCAAGCAATTCGCGGCGACCTCGGCTGCTGCCCCGGCTGCGACGCACGGATACGGTTCCACGCTGGGCTGAAATTCGCTGGATTCTGAGGGCGAGGACCCTGCCCGGTGCCGCAGATTTCAAGAAATCCAGGCCTCGCCAGCGCCCCTGTCGCATGGATTCGTCGCAGCGTTTTCCACGTGGAACCGTTTGGACTGACGGGACCTGCCAACTCCACCCGCAAGGGGCTGCCCGCAACGGCGGTCTTGACCGATGCAGTAAGCTGATGGATTCCCTGCCTTGCTACCGCCCCGAGCGGATGGTCTCCCGCGTCCCATGCTGATCCGCCGCCTCGCCTTGAACCAACTGCGCCGCTTCAGTGCCGTGGAACTGTCACCCCAGCCGGGCTTGAACCTGCTGACCGGCGACAACGGTGCGGGCAAGACCAGTGTGCTTGAGGCCCTGCACCTGATGGCCTATGGCCGCAGCTTCCGTGGCCGGGTGCGCGATGGCTTGGTTCGCGAGGGCCAGGAAGCGCTGGAAATCTTCGTGGAATGGGACGAACAGCGCGCCGATCACCCGCCGCACCGCCGCAAGGCCGGTCTTCGCCATAGCGGGCAGGACTGGAAGGGCCGCCTGGACGGCGAAGACGTTGCCCAGCTCGGCAATCTCTGCGCGGCGTTGGCTGTGGTGACCTTTGAACCGGGCAGCCACGCCCTGGTCAGCGGTGGTGGCGAACCGCGTCGTCGTTTCCTCGATTGGGGCCTGTTCCACGTGGAACCAGACTTCCTTTCGCTGTGGCGCCGGTACTCCCGGGCACTCAAGCAACGCAATGCCCTGTTGAAGCAGGGCGGGCCGTCGCGGATGCTGGATACCTGGGACCACGAGCTGGCTGAAGCGGGTGAGCCGCTGACCAGCCGCCGCCAGCACTACCTGGAACGGCTGCAGGAACGGGCGATTGCCTTGGCAACCGCACTGGCACCGCAGTTGGGCATCCAGGGCCTGGATCTCAGCCCGGGCTGGCGCCGGCACGAACTGCCGCTGGCCGATGCGCTGCTGCTGGCCCGCGATCGCGACCGCCAGGCCGGTTACACCTCGGTGGGTCCGCACCGGGCCGACTGGAGCGTGGATTTCCACAGCATTCCCGGCCGGGATGCGCTCTCACGTGGCCAGGCCAAGCTCACTGCCCTCGCCTGCCTGCTGGCCCAGGCCGAGGATTACGCCGAACAGCGCGGGCAATGGCCGGTCATCGCCCTGGACGACCTGGCATCGGAGCTGGACCGCACCCATCAGGCCCGGGTACTCGAGCGTCTGCTGGCCGGTCCGGCACAGATCTTCGTAACGGCCACCGAGACCCCGGCGGCCCTGGTGGATCTCACCGACATCACCCGGTTCCACGTGGAACATGCGCAGATCGTGGCTGTGCCATAGTGGCTACATCAGGGCCTGCGGGGCCCGGCTGGTATAATTCAGGTTGCACCCCTTCTTACCCGGCGCATCGCACCTGTGCGGTGACCGACCTGCGGAGCCTACGGCAAGCGCAATGACCGACGAACAGAACACCCCGGCAAACAACGGCAACTACGACGCCAACAGCATCACCGCCCTGGAAGGGCTCGAGGCTGTCCGCAAGCGTCCTGGCATGTACATCGGCGACGTCCACGACGGCACCGGTCTGCACCACATGGTGTTCGAGGTCGTCGACAACTCGATCGACGAAGCCCTCGCCGGCCACGCCGACCACGTCGCGGTGACGATCCACGCTGACGGCTCGGTGTCGGTGTCCGACAACGGCCGTGGCATCCCGACCGGCAAGCACGAACAGATGAGCGCCAAGCTGGGCCGCGAGGTTTCGGCGGCCGAAGTCGTGATGACCGTGCTGCATGCGGGCGGCAAGTTCGACGACAACAGCTACAAGGTTTCCGGCGGCCTGCACGGCGTGGGCGTCAGCGTGGTCAACGCGCTGTCGCAGAAGCTGCTGGTGGACGTGTTCCAGAACGGCTCCCACTACCAGCAGGAATTCAGCAACGGCGCCGCGGTCACCGCGCTGGCCAAGCTGGAAGACACCACCAAGCGCGGCACCACCGTGCGCTTCTGGCCGTCGACCGTGGCCTTCCACGACAACGTGGAATTCCACTACGACATCCTGGCCCGTCGCCTGCGCGAACTGTCGTTCCTGAACTCCGGCGTCAAGATCGTGCTGGCCGACGAGCGCGGCGACGGCCGCCGCGATGACTTCCACTACGAGGGCGGCATCCGCAGCTTCGTGGAGCATCTGGCCCAGCTGAAGACCCCGCTGCACCCGAACGTCATCTCGGTCACCGGCGAACACAACAACATCGTGGTGGACGTGGCGCTGCAGTGGACCGACTCCTACCAGGAGACGATGTACTGCTTCACCAACAACATCCCGCAGAAGGATGGCGGTACCCACCTGGCCGGTTTCCGCGGCGCCCTGACCCGCGTGCTCAACAACTACATCGAGCAGAACGGCATCGCCAAGCAGGCCAAGATCAACCTGACCGGCGACGACATGCGCGAAGGCATGATCGCGGTGCTGTCGGTGAAGGTGCCGGACCCGAGCTTCTCCAGCCAGACCAAGGAAAAGCTGGTCAGCTCCGACGTGCGTCCGGCGGTGGAAAACGCCTTCGGCGCGCGCCTGGAAGAGTTCCTGCAGGAGAATCCGAACGAAGCCAAGGCCATCGCCGGCAAGATCGTCGATGCGGCGCGTGCCCGTGAAGCGGCGCGCAAGGCCCGCGACCTGACCCGCCGCAAGGGCGCGCTGGACATCGCCGGCCTGCCGGGCAAGCTGGCCGACTGCCAGGAAAAGGATCCGGCGCTGTCCGAACTGTTCATCGTCGAGGGTGACTCCGCAGGTGGCTCGGCCAAGCAGGGCCGCAACCGCAAGAACCAGGCGGTGCTGCCGCTGCGCGGCAAGATCCTCAACGTGGAACGTGCCCGCTTCGACCGCATGCTGGCCTCGGACCAGGTCGGTACGCTCATCACCGCATTGGGTACCGGCATCGGCCGCGACGAGTACAACCCGGACAAGCTGCGTTACCACAAGATCATCATCATGACCGACGCCGACGTCGACGGCGCCCACATCCGCACCCTGCTGCTGACGTTCTTCTACCGTCAGATGCCGGAGCTGATCGAGCGCGGTTACGTCTACATCGGCCTGCCGCCGCTGTACAAGATCAAGCAGGGCAAGCAGGAGCTGTACCTGAAGGACGACCCGGCGCTGGACAGCTATCTGGCCAGCAACGCAGTGGAAAACGCCGTGCTGGTGCCGGCCGCGGGTGAGCCGGGCATCGAAGGTGCCGCGCTCGAAAAGCTGTTGCTGACCTTTGCCGGCGCGCGCGACGCGATCGAACGCAATGCGCACCGCTACGACCGCAACCTGCTCGAAGCGCTGGTCGACTTCGTGCCGATGGACCTGGCCAACCTGCGCAATGCCGCTGAAGGCCAGGGCCTGGATGCACTGGCCAAGCGCCTCAACCAGGGCAGCCTGGGCAGTGCGCGTTTCAGCCTGGAACTGCAGGAGCCGAACGACGAGCGTCCGGCCGCCGTGCTGGTGACCCGCCGCCACATGGGCGAGGAACACGTGCAGGTGCTGCCGCTGGCCGCCTTCGAAGGTGGCGAACTGCGTGCCATCTATCAGGCCGCCAGCCTGCTGCACGGCCTGGTGCGCGAAGGCGCCACCATCGGCCGCGGTGCCAAGTCGGTCGAAGTGGACAGCTTCGCCAAGGCACAGAGCTGGCTGCTGGAGGAAGCAAAGCGCGGCCGCCAGATCCAGCGCTTCAAGGGCCTGGGTGAAATGAACCCGGAACAGCTGTGGGATACCACCGTCAATCCCGATACCCGCCGCCTGCTGCAGGTGCGCATCGAGGATGCTGTCGCGGCTGACCAGATCTTCAGCACCTTGATGGGCGATGTCGTCGAACCGCGTCGTGACTTCATCGAAGACAACGCGCTTAAGGTCGCCAACCTGGATATCTGACACGCTTCGACCATGGCCGGTGCGCGGGGATGCGCGCCGGCCTTCGCCCTCTGATCGCAGGTAATCGATGTCCGCTTCCGTCCCGGTCTCCGCCCCGCCGCCCGTCCCGCCAGCCTCGGCTGCGCCGCGCCGCGGTTCGCCCGTGGCAGGCTTCTTCATCGATCTGGGCATTGGCGCCGCCACGCTGTTCATTCTCAGCCTGGTCGCCGGACTGGCGTGGGGCCTGTATCGCGGCATCCAGGTCGGCTACGCCAACGCGAAGAACAACGGCGCGGGTATCGACCCGTCCAGCGTGACCGAAGCGCTGGGCACGCCCGGTGCCCTGGCACAGGTGCTGATGGCCCTGGTGTCGACCGGTGGCGCGGCGCTGCTGCTGTATTTCCAGCGGCGGCCGGCCAATGCGGCCGAACGGCAGGCCTCGACGCAGGCGCTGCGGCGCCCGTCCACCTGGGGCTGGACCCTGCTGGTGGCCACGCTGATCGTGATCGGCAGCAATGGCATCGCCTTCCTCGCCAAGCAGCTCGGCGTCGAACCGGTGCCCACCAACCTGGCGCTGATGCAGCACGCCATCGAGCGGTTCCCGCTGTTCCTGGTGCTGTTTGCGGTGGTGCTGGCGCCGGCCTACGAGGAGCTGCTGTTCCGCCGCGTGCTGTTCGGGCGGCTGTGGCAGGCCGGCAGGCCCTGGCTGGGCGTGCTGCTGAGCAGCCTGGCCTTTGCCCTGATCCATGAGATTCCCGGCACCAGCGCCAATGGCCCGGCCGAGATCGCCCAGCTGTGGCTGGTCTACGGCGGCATGGGCGCCGCGTTCTGCTGGCTGTACCGGCGCACCGGGACGCTGTGGGCGGCGATCATCGCGCACGGCTTGAACAACGCCGTGGCCTTGGCCGCGCTGGTGTTCTTCGGGGCAATGTAAGGCCGTGGCCGCTTGACGAAAAATTAAGCGGGCTCAGTCCACACTGCCTGCATGAACACGGGGGATTCCATGAAATCACTGCTGCTCGCCCTGCTCATCACCGTGCTGGTGGGTGCCTGTGCGACCACCACCTCACCGACCGGCCGCCGGCAGGTGGTCGGTGGCGTGTCGCAGCCCCAGCTCGACCAGATGGGCGCGCAGGCGTTTGCGGAAACCAAGCAGAAGCAGAAGGTCGGCACCGACGGCCGCCAGAATGCGTACGTGCAGTGCGTGGTCAATGCGCTGGTCGCACAGCTGCCTTCTCAGTACCGGGGCGTACGGTGGGAGACGGCGGTGTTCGTCGACAAGGAACCCAACGCCTTCGCCCTGCCCGGCGGCAAGGTCGGCGTGAACACCGGCATCTTCACTGTCGCCAAGAACCAGGATCAGCTGGCGGCGGTCATCGGCCATGAAATCGGCCACGTCATCGCCCGCCACCACGAAGAACGCATTACCCGGCAGATGGGCGCGCAGACGGGCCTGGCCATCGCCGGCATGATCGCGGGGGCCTATGGCGGCGAGGGCGCAGCCAGCACCGTCAACCAGCTGGGCGGCACGGCCGCGCAGACGATGATCGTTCTGCCCAACTCACGCACCCAGGAAACCGAGGCCGATGACATCGGCCAGCGCCTGATGGCCGATGCCGGTTTCAACCCGGCGCAGGCGGTCGACCTGTGGCAGAACATGATGGCCGCCAGTGGCGGACGCAGCCCGCAATGGCTGTCCACGCACCCTGATCCGGCCAACCGCATCCGCCAACTGCAGCGCGCTGCACCGTCCCTTGCACCCGCTTATCAGCAGGCCCAGGCCGCTGGTCGCAGGCCAAAGTGTGGCTGAGTGCGCAGATTCATGCTGTATTGCAGCACATAAAACGATTTCTCACGCCATCTGTTTCTGATACGTTTGGCGGCTCAGATTTTTCTGACAGTCCGACTTTGCCGCTGACGGCGGTTCGATCGAGGTGAACGATGATTTTCCGCAACCACAAAGCTGTGCTTTCCGTCCTCATCGCGACCGCCCTGACCGGCGCCGTGGTCACCGATGCCTTCGCGCAGTCCTCGCGTTCGTCCGAGCGCGGCAACCGCGGTGGCAAGCAGCAGGCCAAGGCCGAAGTCCTGTACCCGAATGCCACCCGTGAGGAGCCGAAGGAAAAAGCGTCCGCGAAGATGGGCAAGCAGCTGCAGAAGCTGATTGACAGCTACAACGATCAGAAGTTCCCTGAGACCCTGCAGATTGCAGGCGAGATCCTGGGCAACAGCGCGTCGAACAACTACGACAAGTCGCTGGCCGCGCAGCTGGCTTCGCAGGCTGCCTACCAGAGCGACGACACCGCCGGTGCCATCGGCTACCTGAAGCAGGCGCTGCAGCTGAACGGCCTGGACAACAACGGCCACTACCAGTCGATGCTGATGCTGGGCCAGCTGCAGCTGCAGGAAGACCAGACCGCCGAAGGCCTGGCCACGCTGGACAAGTACTTCGCCGAGAGCAAGTCGAACAAGCCGGAAGAGCTGATCGCCAAGGGCCAGGCCCTGTACCAGCTGGAGCGCTACCAGGAAGCCATCCCGGTGCTGCAGCAGGCCATCGCCGGCGCGACCGAGCCGAAGGACAACTGGAACCAGCTGCTGATGGCTGCCCTGTCCGAAGCCGGCCAGACCGGTGAAGCGGTCAAGACTGCTGAAGCCCTGGCGGCCAAGAACCCGAACGACAAGAAAGCGCAGCTGAACCTGGCCAACATGTACATGCAGGCCGATCAGATGCCGAAGGCCGCCGCGGTAATGGACAAGCTGCGCAGCAGCGGCCAGCTCACCGAAGAGCGCGAGTACAAGCAGCTGTACTCGATCTACGCCAACACCGAGAACAAGGAAAAGGACGTCATCGCGGTCATCAACGAAGGGTTGCAGAAGGGCATCCTGAAGCCGGACTACCAGGTTTACCTGGCGCTGGCCCAGTCCTACTACTACTCCGACCAGGTGCCGCAGGCGATCGAGGCGTGGCAGAAGGCTGCCCCGCTGTCCAAGGACGGTGAGACCTACCTGAACCTGGCACGCGTCCTGCATGCCGAAGGTCGCGTTCCCGAGGCCAAGAAGGCCGCCCAGGAAGCTCTGGCGAAGGGCGTGAAGAACCAGGCTGATGCCAAAAAAATCATCAACCTGAAGTAAGTAGGAATAACGCCTGAACGCCTGCACGGTTGATGCGCAGGCGCTCAGGATTGGTATAAGCTTGGAGGTTCCTGCGGTGTCATGCACCGCTGATCAGGGATCCCGCCCCCGGGATTCCGGCCCCACTATTGAGCTCTTGGCGCATGACGGAACAACTAGTCGTTCACCGGTACGAACAAACTGATGACAAGGGGCTGAGCTGGCCTCGCATCGTCGGCATCGCGTTTGTAATCGCCCTGCATCTGGCCGCCTTCATGATGCTCCTGATCCCCGCCGTGGCCCCCAAGGCCGTGGCTGAGAAGGAGCGCAACGTCATGGTGACCATCGTCGACGCGCCGCCGCCGCCTCCGCCGCCGCCGCCGCCGCCGCCTCCGCAGGACACCCCGCCGCCGCCGGTGAAGAACCTGTCGCCGCCGAAGCCCTCGCCCGTCCCGCCGCCGCCGCAGGCGCCGGTCGTCGACGTGCCGGAGCCGCGCCCGAACGACATCGTCACCCCGCCGTCGCCGCCTGCGCCGCCTGCCCCGCCGACCACCATCGAGGCAAGCGTCGACATCTCGTCGAAGGCAATGAATCCGCCGCGCTACCCGCCGGCCGCTTTCCGCGCTGGTATCCAGGGCGAAGTGATCCTGATCATTGATGTCGATGCCCAGGGCAACGTCACCAATGTCACGGTGGAAAAGTCCAGCCGTAACCGCGACCTGGACCGTGCTGCGATGGAAGCTGCCCGCAAGTGGCGTTTCAACGCCGCTGAATCTGGCGGTAAGAAGGCTGCTGGCCGCGTCCGCGTCCCGGTCAACTTTGCACTGAACTGATGCGAGCGGGTGGCCGCCGGCCACCCCTCCTCCGGTTCGATTGTCTAGCTTAGCTACACCCTTTATCACCACACACAACAAAGGTAAGCGTCATGCTGCAGGAACTTTTCATCGCCGCTGCTGCCGGGGGCAATCCGTCCAACGCCCTGTCGCAGATGGGCTTCGAGCACCTGATCCACGAAATGACCACCCAGCCGGGTGACTTCGCTGTCTCCTGGGTGGTGCTGCTGACCCTGATCGTCATGTCGGCCATGTCCTGGTACTGGACCGTCATCAACATCTTCCGTTCGGTCCGCCTGAAGAGCGCTGCCGATCGCGTCGTCAGCCTGTTCTGGGACACCCCGAACGCACAGGACGCCATCCGTGCGATGGAAGAACAGCCGGCTTCCGAGCCGTTCTCGAAGATCGCACTGGACGCTGCCCAGGCGGCTGCCCACCACCAGCGCGCTGAAGGCGGCGCCACCGGCGGTCTGGGTGAGAACCTGAGCCGTTCGGAGTTCGTCGACCGCGCCCTGCGTCAGGCCGTGACCCGCGAAAGCAACAAGCTGCAGTCGGGCATGACCCTGCTGGCCACCGTCGGTGCAACCGCTCCGTTCGTCGGTCTGCTGGGTACCGTGTGGGGCATCTACGGCGCGCTGATCAAGATCGGTGCCACCGGCTCCGCTTCGATCGACGCAGTCGCAGGCCCGGTGGGTGAAGCGCTGATCATGACCGCCATCGGTCTGTTCGTCGCAATCCCGGCCGTGTTCGCCTTCAACTTCTTCAGCAAGATCAACAGCGCGACCATCAGCAAGTTCGATACCTTCGCGCACGACCTGCACGACTTCTTCGCTACCGGCTCGCGCGTCCGCTAATTGCGGCGCGTGACCCTGCGACGAACGAAGTAGTCACCAAGATCTAGACGGAGCCCGTTATGGCTTTCAGTAGTGGTAACAGCGGCGGCCCCATGGCCGACATCAACGTGACGCCCCTCGTGGACGTGATGCTGGTGCTGCTGATCATCTTCATCATCACGGCGCCCCTGATGTCCCACAAGGTCAAGGTGGATCTGCCGGAGGCCAACCTGGTCCAGAAGCCGGACGACACCAACGATCGCAAGGGTCCCATCACCCTGGCGGTCAAGGAAGACGGCTCGATCTATTGGAACGACGAAGAAATCAACAAGCAGACTCTCGAGTCGCGCTTGGCGACCGCCGCCCAGCAGACCCCGCAGCCGCCGCTGAACCTGCGTGGTGACCGCACCACCAAGATGCGCGTCATCAACGACCTGACCAAGGTCGCGCAGGAACAGGGCATGCTGGACGTCGGCTTCGTCGCGACCAAAGAGAAGGGGCAATAAGCCATGGCATTCAGTAGTGGTGGTGGCAAGGGCCCCATGGCCGACATCAACGTCACGCCCCTCGTGGACGTGATGCTGGTTCTGCTGATCATCTTCATCGTGACCGCGCCGATCATGACGTACCCGATCGCCGTGGACCTGCCGCAGCGCGTGCTCAACCCACCGCCGCAGCTGGTCGAACCGCCGCCGCCGATCGAACTCAAGATCGACGCCAGCAACCAGGTCTCGTGGAACAACAGCCCGATCGGTACGCACGAGCTGCAGCAGCGGATGGAGCAGGAGGTCCAGCGTGACCCGACCAACCAGCCCGAGCTGCGCATCGACGCGAGCCCGGATTCCGAGTACGACGTGATGGCCAAGGTCCTGGCCGCCGCGAAGAATGCTCAGATGAAGAAGATCGGCTTCGTGCAGCAGTAATACGTACTACCGCAGCACAACAGTCATGACGCGACTGCAGACGCCCCTGGAGACAGGGGCGTCTTTTTTTTTTGCGCGGGGTCAGAGCCCTTCCCTGCGGGAAGGGATCCGACCCCAATCACGTGCAGCCGGCGGGGTCGGATCCCTTTCCGCAGGAAAGGGCTCTGACCCCATCACCGCTGACCCCATCACCACCCCCGCGCCCGCTATGATCGGCGCATGCTCGCCCTCTTCGATTCGCTGCGCCTCTGGCTTGATGGCATTGCCCACCTGGGAACGATCCTGGCGGTGGCCTATCTGCTTTACCTGCTCGCCCTGACCGGCTGGATCATCCTGCAGAAGCGCGAGCCGGTCGCCACGCTCAGCTGGATCCTGTCGCTGGCGTTGCTGCCCTATCTCGGGCTTTTCATCTACTACCTGCTGGGCCCGCAGAAGGTGAAGCGGCAGCGCCTGCGCCGCGGCCGCGCGCGCTCGGGCATGGAGCACTACAGCGACGTCTGCCCGCCCGATGCCGGCTGCACCGAGCTGGCCAAGGTCGCCCAGGCCACCACCGGCCTGGCGCCCAGCAGCGCCACCGAAGTCACCTGGTTGGTGGACGGCGCGACCACCTATGCCGCGCTCATCGAGGCCATCGGCCAGGCGCGCGACCACGTGCACCTGGAGTACTACATCTTCAATCCAGACCACGCCGGCACCGCCCTGCGCGACGCCCTGGTCGAGCGCGCGCGTGCCGGCGTGCAGGTGCGCCTGCTGCTGGATGCGGTGGGCTCCTCGTCGTTGCCGGCGCGTTTCCTGCGGCCGCTGCTGGATGCCGGTGGCGAAGCCGTGTGGTTCCACCCGCGGCAGCTGCTGAAACCCTTCAAGCGCCCGTGGTTGAACCTGCGCACGCACCGCAAGCTGGTGATCATCGACGGCCAGCTGGCCTTCACCGGCGGGATCAACATCACCGACGAAGAAGACGAGAGCCGCAACCCCAACGCCTACCGCGACCTGCACATGCGCCTGCGCGGACACGTGGTGCGCAGCCTGCAGCTGGTGTTCGCCGAGGACTGGCTGTACGCCAGCGGGCAGGAGCCGTCGCGCTTCGACATCGCCCGCCTGTGGCCGGCCGACATGCCACTGCGTGGCGATGGCAGCATCGATGCGCAGGTGCTGGTGTCCGGCCCCGATTCGGGCTGGGAAACCATCCATCGCCTGCACGTGGCGGCCATCCAGGAAGCCAACGAGCGGGTCTGGCTGGTGACGCCCTACTTCGTGCCCGGCGAGGCCGCGCGCATGGCCCTGACCTCGGCGGCGCTGGGTGGCCTGGACGTGCGCCTGCTGGTGCCGAAGATGAGCGATTCCTGGTTCGTCACCCAGGCCGCGCGCTCCTACTTCGACGAACTGCTGCATGCCGGCGTGAAGATCTACGAGTACGGCCCGCGCATGCTGCACACCAAGGCATTCATTGCCGACGATGACGTCTGCATCGTCGGCAGCGCCAACTTCGACCACCGCAGCTTCCGGCTGAACTTCGAGCTGTCGATGATGATCAGCGACCGCGACCGCGTGGCGGAACTGGCCACGCTGCTGCAGGCCGAGTTCGACAGCGCGACCCGCGTGCATGACGAGGCCGGGCGCTCGCTGTGGCTGCACCGCCTGCCCGAAGCCTTCGCCCGCCTGGCCTCGCCGCTGCTCTGACGCAGCGCTACACTGCGGTCGATGCCCGGGGAGGACTGGAACATGTACTGGTTGTACCTGCTGCTGGCGCTGGGCTGCTTCGCCTTCGCGCTGAAGACTCCGAACATGGGCCTGATGTCGCTGGCCCTGCTGGCCGCCCTCGGCTTCCTGCTGGCGTGGGTGCGTGGCCGCTACGTGGCCCGCTTCGGCGACCTGCAGCGCGATCCGTCCACCCTGGTCGATGCCGAGGAGCTGCGCCGCCTGCGTGAGCAGGCCCGCGCCCATGACGGCACGCCCCCACCCTCTTCCGCACCGTAGTTCCGTTCCATGACCCAGCTCAGCGTCAACGTCAACAAGATCGCCGTCCTGCGCAACTCGCGCGGCGGTACCGAACCCGATGTCGTGCGTGCGGCCCAGGCCTGCCTGGACGCCGGCGCCCACGGCATCACCGTGCACCCGCGGCCGGACCGTCGCCATATCACCGCCGAGGACGTGCTGGCGCTGTCGACCCTGACCCGCGCCCGCGGCGTCGAGTTCAACATCGAAGGCAACCCGTTCGCACCGCCGCGCGAGGGCTATCCGGGCCTGCTGCCGCTGTGCGCGCAGACCCGCCCGGCGCAGGCCACCCTGGTGCCCGATGGCGATGGCCAGATCACCTCGGACCACGGCTTCGATTTCGAGCGCGACGGCGAGCGCCTGCGCCCGCTGGTGGCCGGACTGAAGGCGATGGGCTGCCGCGTCAGCCTGTTCGTGGATGCCGGCAACCCGCTGCTGGAACAGGCCGCCGCGGTCGGCGCCGACCGCATCGAGCTGTACACCGGCCCGTATGCCGAAGCCCACGCGGCCGGTGATGCCGCCGCGATGCTGGACCTGTTCGCCACCGCCGCGCGCCGCGCGCAGGCCGTCGGCCTTGGCGTGAATGCCGGCCACGACCTTTCGCAGGACAACCTGCGCGACTTCCTGGCCGCGGTGCCGGAGGTGCTGGAGGTGTCGATCGGCCACGCGCTGATCGGCGAGGCGCTGTACGACGGGCTCGACACCACCGTGCGGGGCTACCTGGCCCTGCTGTAACGGCTGACGTCGGGCGTTGCCCGGCAGCCACCGCTGCCCATCGCAGCTGCTGAGACGTCCGTGGCCCATGCTTCCGGCCTGCTGCGGCGATGGCGCCTGCGCGACCACGTGAAACCTGTGGATAACACTGGGGTCAACGTGGCGTCGGATCGGCCCCAACGCCTACAGCTACGTGAATCCTGGCCGCTTGCGCCGCCTGTGGTTAGCAATAATACTAACGTCTCTGAAACGGCCGGAGGGCGCCATGCAATCCCACCCTCGCAACGCCCAGGCCGCCATCAAGGGCCGGGGCTCCTCCTCCCACCTGGCTGGCCGCTTCGAAAGTACGGTGAGCGAAGCGGTCGATGACGGATGGGCCATCGACGAAAGCGAAGAATTCCTCGCCCCGCGCCTGCGCACCGAGGTGCGTGCCGAGACCGCGCGCAGCATCATCAGCCGCAACAACTCCCCGGACGTGGGTTTCAGCCAGTCGGTGAATCCGTATCGCGGCTGCGAGCATGGCTGCTCGTACTGCTTCGCCCGTCCCTCGCACGCCTATCTGAACCTGTCGCCGGGGCTGGACTTCGAAACCAAGCTGTTCGCCAAGACCAATGCACCGCAGCTGCTGCGCAAGGAACTGTCGAAACCCGGTTACGTGCCGCAGCCCATCGCGCTGGGCATCAACACCGATGCCTACCAGCCGATCGAGCGCAAACTGAAACTCACCCGCCAGCTGATCGAAGTGATGCTGGAGACGAAGCATCCGTTTTCGCTGATCACCAAGAACGCGCTGGTGGAGCGCGATATCGATCTGCTGGCGCCGCTGGCGGCAGAGAACCTGGTCAGCGTGCACTTCTCCGTGACCTCGCTGGACCCGCACCTGTCGGCGAAGCTGGAACCGCGCGCGTCCGCGCCGCATGCGCGTCTGCGCGCGATGAAGCGCCTGCACGACGCCGGCATTCCGGTGGGCGTGATGGTGGCGCCGGTGATTCCGTGGATCAACGACAGCGAGCTGGAAGCCGTGCTGGAGGCCGCGCATGACGCAGGTGCCGGCACCGCCGGTTACGTGCTGCTGCGCCTGCCGCTGGAGGTAGCGCCGCTGTTCCGCGACTGGTTGGACACCCACCATCCTGATCGCGCCGCGCACGTGATGAGCACCATCCAGCAGCTGCGCGGTGGCAAGGACTACGACAGCCAGTTCGGCACGCGCATGCGCGGCCAGGGCGTCTATGCGGAACTGTTGAACAACCGCTTCAAGCTGGCGCGAAAGCGGCTGGGCTTCAACGCGCAGAACAGCCATTGGCCGAAGCTGGATTGCAGCCGGTTCCTGAAGCCGCTGCCGCCGCGGAAGGAATCACCGCAGGGGTCGTTGTTCTGATTTCCGTAGAGTCGAGCTTGCTCGACTGAGAGCAGGAAAGCAGTCGAGCAAGCTCGACTCTACGAAGCACGACGTTACCCGCCAAACAGCTTCTGCGCGCTCTGGAAGAGGATCCAGCTGGTGGCGATGAACTTGTCGCCGCCCTGCGGCCGGTTGCCGCGATGGGTGTGGGTGAACGCCGTGGGCGCGATCAACAGGCTGCCGGTGCGCGGTGCGATCTTGCGTCCCTGGAACAGGAACTCGGTCTCGCCCTCCTCGAAATCGTCGTTGAGGTACAGCGTCCACAACACATGCCGATGCAGCGTTTCCGCCTGCGCATCCTTCGGATAGAGCTCGCAATGCCAGTACGGGTAACCACCCTCGCCCGCCGCATACCACTGCAGGTTGATCGCACCCGGGCGCAGGCAGGTGCGGGCCAGCTCGGCCAGCTGTTCGGGCGCCATGTCGGGGAAATCCTCGGCTGACAGTCGGCGCGGCTGACCGTTGCTGTCCTGGATCTGCAACATCAACGGTGCGATCAATGCCTGTGGATAACGGCGTAGATAAGTCTGCAGCCCGGCGAAAACCGCCTGTTGCAGCAGGGTGTCCACGTCGCGCCAGGCATCCAGGCCGCTGATGCGCAGATCCTTGCTGTGCTTGAGTTCGGGGAACACACCACTGCCTACCGCACCGGGTTTCAGGCCCTGGCTGCTGCGCATGCGGGCGACGATGGCGGCGCACACGTCACTGGGGACGGCGTTGTGGATGACTTCGATGAAATCGACCGGGCCCGGCTCGTGCATGCATGCAATCCTTCGGCGGCAAGGGCTTGATGGTGCCGTTTGCCGCCGCTGCTGTCACCCCGCGGTCATGTCATCGCACTGCCATGACCGCTGTAGGGATGGCCGCCATCAAGCGGTCTTCGCGTCATGCTCCTGGTGATAACGCACCGCTTCGGCCACTTCCTCGCGCGAGCCGAGGAACACCGGCACGCGTTGGTGCAGGTGGTTGGGCTGCATGTCGAGGATGCGCTCGCGACCCGTCGATGCGGCGCCGCCGGCCTGTTCAACCAGCAGGCCCATCGGGTTGGCTTCGTACATCAGGCGCAGCTTGCCGGCCTTGTCCGGTTCCTTCTTGTCCCACGGGTAGATGAAGATGCCGCCGCGGGTGAGGATGCGATGTACGTCGGCGACCATGCTGGCGATCCAGCGCATGTTGAAGTTCTTGCCGCGCGCGCCTTCCTTGCCGGCCAGCAGGTCCTGCACGTAGCCCTGCATCGGTGCTTCCCAGTGGCGCTGGTTGGACATGTTGATGGCGAACTCCTGGGTGGCCGCCGGAATCTGCATGTTCTCGGTGGTCAGCACGAACTCGCCGGTCTCGCGGTCCAGGGTGAAGGCATGCGTGCCGTGGCCGACGCTGAGCACCAGCTGGGTGCTGGGCCCGTAGATGCAGTAGCCGGCGGCAATCTGCTTGCTGCCCGGCTGCAGGAAGGCTTCATCGCCCGGGAGTTCGACGTTGGTCGGGCAGCGCAGCACCGAGAAGATGGTGCCGACGGAGACGTTGACGTCGATGTTGGAGCTGCCATCGAGGGGATCGAACAGCAGCAGGAAATCGCCGCGCGGGTAGATGTCCGGCACCGGCTGGCTGTGGTCCATCTCTTCCGATGCGCAGGCGGCGAGGTGGCCGCCCCAGGCGTTGGCTTCCAGCAGGATCTCGTTGCTGATGACGTCCAGCTTCTTCTGCGCTTCGCCCTGCACGTTGCCGGTACCGGCTTCGCCGAGCACGCCGCCAAGGGCGCCCTTGCTGACGGCGATGGAGATGCTGGTGCAGGCGCGGGCGACCACGGCGATCAGCTGGCGCAGGTCGGCGTTGATGCGGCCGGCGTGCTGTTCCTGGATCAGGAAGCGGGTCAACGAAGTACGGGACATGAGCGGGCAGGTCTCGGCAGCGGGAAAACGCCTATTGTCGCTGCTGTGAGCGGCGCGTGCGTGATTGGTTTGAGGCGAAATCGTTTACAGGGGCGTTGCGCTGGTGGCGCCTTCCTATTGTCGAGGCGCGCGGGAGGGTCAGGCTGCGCGGGACACGCCGTGAACCCCCCTTCGGGGTCCGGCCCAGCCGCTGGCGGCTGCGCGTTCGGGCGCTTGCGAGGCATGCCTCGCAGGCAAAGCGCCCTCACCCATGGGGGCTCGTAGGCGCCATCCATGGCGCCTGCGGTCCCGCGCAGCCTGACCCTCCCGCGCGCTTCAGGGTTCGCCGCGAGCGCGGGGCGGGTGTCAAAGGCAGAGCAAAAACAAAGGCGCCTTTCGGCGCCTTTGTTTTAGTACTTTGCGGTGTTGCTTCAGCCCTTGGCGACGGTGGCCACGGCCTTGGCGACGTATTCCAGGTTGTTCTGGTTCAGCGCGGCCACGCAGATGCGGCCGGTGCCGACGGCGTAGATGCCGAACTCGTCGCGCAGGCGTTCGACCTGCTCACGGCTCAGGCCGGAGTAGGAGAACATGCCGGCCTGTTCGTTGATGAAGGCGAACTGCGGGGCACCGGCGGCGGCGAGCTTTTCGACCAGGCCCTGGCGCAGGGCGTGGATGCGCTCGCGCATCTCGGTCAGTTCCTGCTCCCACATCGCGCGCAGGTCCGGGTTGGTCAGCACGCCGGCCACCAGCGCGGCACCGTGGGTGGACGGGCTGGAGTAGATCGTGCGGATCACGCGCTTGACCTGCGACTGCACGGCCTTCGCGTCAGCGGCGGTCGGAGCGACCATCGACAGCGCACCCACGCGTTCGCCATACAGGGAGAACGACTTGGAGTACGAGTTGGCAACGATGAAGCTGTCGATGCCGGCTTCGGCGATGATGCGCACGGCGGCGCCATCCTGCTCGATGCCCTTGTCGAAGCCCTGGTAGGCCATGTCGATGAAGGGGAACAGCTGCTTGTCCTTCAGGACTTCGGCCACCTGCTTCCACTGGCTGACGGTGAGGTCGGCGCCGGTGGGGTTGTGGCAGCAGGCGTGCAGCAGCACCACGGTGCCGGCCTGCAGCTTCTGCAGATCGGCCAGCATGCCGTCGAAATCCACGCCATGGGTGGCGGCGTCGAAGTAGGTGTACTCGACCACGTCGAAGCCAGCGGCACCGAACACCGCGCGGTGGTTTTCCCAGCTCGGGTTGCTGATGGCGATGGTGGCGTGCGGCAGCAGCTTCTTCAGCACGTCGGCGCCGACGCGCAGCGCACCGCTGCCACCGACGGTCTGTGCGGTGGTGACGCGGCCGGCGGCCAGCAGCGGCGAGTCCTTGCCGAACACCAGTTCACGGGTCGCCTGCGTGTAGGCAGGCAGGCCGTCGATCGGCAGGTAGCCACGCGGTTTGGCTTCGGTGGCGAGCTGCTGCTCGATCTGCTTGACGGCGCGAAGCAGCGGAATGCGGCCGCTCTCGTCGTAGTAGATGCCCACACCCAGGTTGACCTTGGTCGGGCGGCTGTCGGCGTTGTACGCCTCGGTCAGGCCCAGGATCGGGTCGCCCGGGACCAGTTCCACGTTTGCAAAGAAGGACACGGCAGTACTCGTTCTATTTGAGGGGGAGAAGAAGCGCGGGTCGTGAAGCAGCGGCCGTCGGCCACAGCCATGCCATCGTAACAAAGCGTGCCACCCGCGCGGCGGCCATCGTCACGCCACAGCCCGTACCATGGCGTGTTGTTTCCCCGCCGTGCGTGTAGCTGAACGATGAACGATTCCCTGGCGCCCCGCCGCCTGCCCCTGCTGATTGCCCTGTTGCCGTTGCCGGTGCTGGCCCAGAACGCCGCCGACCCTGCCCCGCAGCAGCTGCCGACCGTGGAGGTGCAGGCCGCGCGCGTGCAGGGCATCGATCCGTTCGCGTTGCCGGCCAGCCAGGACACGGTGTGGGTGGGCGACGACCGCAGCGGGCCCGGGGTGCAGGTGTCCGAGGCGCTGGCCGGGGTGCCTGGGGTGCTGGCCCGTGATCGCCAGAACTATGCGCAGGACACCCAGCTGTCGATCCGCGGCTTCGGTGCGCGCTCCACCTTCGGCGTGCGCGGCGTGCGGGTGCTGATCGATGGCGTGCCGGCCACCATGCCTGATGGCCAGGGCCAGCTGTCGCACGCCAGCCTGCTTGGTGCCGAGCGCATCGAGGTGCTGCGCGGCCCGTTCTCCGCCCTGTACGGCAACTCCTCCGGCGGCGTGCTGCAGGTGTGGAGCGCGCAGGGCCAGGCCGGCGATCCGTGGCGGCTGCGGGTGAACGCCGGTGCCGACAACACCGTCAGCGTCGGCGCGCAGCTGCGCGGTGCCGGCCCGGTGATCGACTACAACATCGCCGCCAACCACTTCCACACCGACGGCTGGCGCGACCACAGCGAGGCGCGGCGTGAGTCGCTCAACGCACGGCTGGGCGCTGAAGTCGGCGGCGGCCGCCTGGAGCTGCTGCTCAACGCGCTGGATGCCCCCGATGCGCAGGACCCGTTGGGCCTGACCCGTGCCCAGGTGGCAGCCAACCCGCGCCAGGCCACGGCCGTGGCCGAGCAGTACAACACCCGCAAATCGGTGCGGCAGCAGCAGGCCGGCCTGCGCTGGACCCGCGAAAGCGGCGCCCAGCGCTGGCAGCTGATGGGCTACGCCGGGCAGCGCGCGGTGACCCAGTTCCTGCCGATTCCGCCCACCGCGCAGGCCAACCCGCTGCACGCCGGCGGCGTGATCGACCTGGACGGCGGCTATGGAGGCATGGACGCGCGCTGGGGCTGGAACGGCGACCTGGCCGGGCGCCCGCTGGACGTGGTGGCGGGCATCAGTGCCGACCGCCAGCGCCAGCACCGCACCGGCTACGAGAACTTCGTCGGCAGCACCCTGGGCGTGCGCGGCCGCCTGCGCCGCGACCAGATCGACACCGTGCAGAACGTCGACCAGTTCGCCCAGGCGTGGTGGCAGTGGAGCCCGCGCTGGTCGCTGCTGGCCGGTGTGCGCCACAGTGCCGTGCGCTTCGAGTCCGATGACCGCTACATCACCGGCAGCAACCCCGACGACAGTGGCCGCCGCCGCTACCAGGCGACCACGCCGGTGGCCGGGGTCAGCTTCGAGGCGACCCCGCAGTGGCGCCTGCACGCGGCGGTCGGACGCGGCTTCGAGACCCCCACCTTCAACGAACTGGGCTACCGCAGCGACGGCCAGGCCGGCCTGGCGCTGGACCTGTCGGCCGCGCGCAGCCGCAACATCGAGGTCGGCAGCAAGTGGCATGCGCAGAACGGAACCCAGCTCGATATCAGCGTGTTCCGCGCCGTTACCGACGACGAGCTGGCCGTTGCCAGCAATACCAATGGCCGCAGCACCTACCGCAACATCGGCCGTACCCGCCGCAAGGGCGTGGAACTGCAGTACCAGCGGCCGCTCGCCGAGCAGTGGGAACTGCAGCTGGCCTGGACCTGGCTGCAGGCACAGGTGCGTTCGCCGTACCTGACCTGCGGTGGCAGCGGTTGCCGCGTGCCCGACACGGTGGTGGCGGCCGGCAGCCGCCTGCCCGGCGTGCCGCGGCAGCAGGCCTTCGCCCGCCTGCAGTGGTCGCCCGGCGACTGGCAGTGGGCGCTGGAAGCCAATGCCAGCAGCGACACGGTGGTGAACGACCTGGCCACCGAGCGCGCGCCCGGCTACACCGTGCTGAACCTGGAAGCCGGGCGCCGCTGGACCCTGCCCGGCGGTGACCTGCGTGCCTTCGCGCGGCTGGACAACCTGCTCGACCAGGCCTACATCGGCTCGGTGATCGTCAACGATGGCAACGGCCGTTTCTACGAGCCGGGCCCGGACCGGCGCGCCAGCGTGGGCCTGCAGTGGTCGTGGCGCTGATGCGCCTGCTCGGCGGCGCCAGTGGAGCCAGCGCTACGCTGGCTCCACTGGCGCCAGCGGCCTCAATCCGGCGCCTTGGCCGGTACGAAGGGTGAGGTCGGGTCACTGGCCGGAAACGTCTCTTCCAGGGCCTGGTCCTGGTTGTCACTGGCATGCTGCTTGCGCTCGCGGCGCTTGAGCGGGCTCTCCTGGCCGCCGCGGTTCCGGTCGCCACAGTCCTTCCTGTCCAGTGCCGCCTGTTCAACCTCGCGTTTCACTGGCAGACGCGGGTCGTCCTGCTGCGCGGCCTGCGGACTACGCGGGTCGGGATGCACCGGGTGATTTCCGGCATCGACGAAGGGGGCGCCGGTGCCGCGGAAATCGGCTTCATCATTGTCGTGCTTGGCGCGCTGCTCGCCAGCCACGGGCGGTGTCGTTTCGCGCAGCGGGTCACGGGAGGTATCTCGGTTCATGGCGGTCATTTCTCGCTGGGCGGGACGTCCACTTAACTCTTGTGGAGGTAAAGCCACCGCGAACCCCGCGTCATGAACACCTCTGTCACCGGTGCATAACAGCGTGGCGCGTATCCCTGCCAGCCCAGACACTGATGCAGGACCCCGCCATGGCCCGCCTGGAACGACCCGCACCGACCGTCTTCAACGCGCTGCTGGACCCGTTGTTAGCGCGCAGCCCCAAACGGGGATCCCGCCGCCACCCGGATCCGCAAGCGGTGGCGCAGGACTATCTGCAATACATGCTGACTGACTATGAGGCGCGTCGCGGCCACGGCCAGCGCAACTGGCGTGACCTGTGCCCGGTCTACGCCTTCGCCCTGACTACCCATGCGGCCGACTGGCCCCGCGGAGGTGATGTGGATACGTGCGAGGAGCTGGCCGCGCACTGGGATCAGATGCGAGGGCAGTCACGCCTGGATTGGGCGCAGGCGTGGCCCGTGGTGGAGGATGCCTGGCGCGCCCTGGACCACATTCCAGCCACCGCCGTGAGGCCGTTGCTGCAGTAGTGGCGGCCATTCCGCCTCCACGCGCCCGACACGGTCGTTTCACGGCGGGCCACCGAAGCTGGGTGCCCATGCTGACTGCTCAGGTACGCCCATGGCCCGCCCGATCTGGACTGGTACCCTCTCCTTCGGCCTGCTGAACGTGCCGGTCTCGCTGATGTCCGGCGAACGCAAGGTCGACCTGCAGTTCCGCATGCTCGATTCGCGCGACCGCAAGCCGATCCGCTTCGAACGTGTCAACGCCGATACCGGCGAGGAAGTGCCGTGGAAGGACATTGTCAAAGCCTTCGAGTACGACAAGGGCAGCTACGTCGTGCTGGAAGAAGGCGACATCCGCTCGGCCGCGCCGGAGAGCCATGAGACGGTGGAGGTGGAATCGTTTGTCGACGCCGCGCAGATCGATCCCCGCTACTTCGAAAAGCCCTACCTGCTGGTGCCGGGCAAAAAGGCCGAGAAAGGTTACGTGCTGTTGCGCGAGACGCTGCGCAGCACAGGCAAAGTGGGTATCGCCCGGGTAGTCGTGCGCACGCGCGAATATCTCTGTGCAGTAATGCCCAATGAAGACGCACTGGTGTTGATGATCCTGCGCTACCCGCAGGAACTGGTCGATCCGGAGGACTACAAACTGCCTACCGGCAGTCTTTCCGATTACAGGATCACCAGCAAGGAAACCGCGATGGCCGAACAGTTGATCGAATCGATGGCCGGTGACTGGGATCCCACGCAATACCACGATGAATTCCGCGAGCGCCTGCAGCAGGTGTTGAACAAGCGCATCAAGACCAAGGGTGGCACCACCCAGGTGGAAGAGGAGCCGGTGGCGCGCGAGGATGCCAGCACCAACGTGGTGGACTTCATGGCGCTGCTGCAGAAGAGCCTGGATGCCAACAAGCGCACGCCGGCGAAGAAGACCGCGACGCGCAAGGCACCGGCGAAGAAGGCTGCGAAGAAAGCCACGAAGAAGACCGCCGGCAAGGCCGCCAAGGCGACGAAGAAGGCCGCACCGCGCCGCAAGGCAGGCTGAGCCATGTCGCTGCATCAGTACCGCCGCAAGCGCCGTCTTGGCGGTGGCAGCGGGCAGACGCCGGAGCCGGATGATGGCCCGGCCGCGGGCAACCCGAAGCGGCGCCCGCAGTTCGTCATCCAGCTGCACCATGCCAGCTCGCGGCACTACGATTTCCGCCTGGAAATGGACGGCGTGCTGAAGAGCTGGGCGGTCCCGAAGGGCCCGTCGCTGCGGGTGGGCGAGAAGCGCCTGGCGGTGGAAGTGGAGGACCATCCGCTGTCCTACGCCGGCTTCGAAGGAGATATTCCCGAAGGCCACTACGGCGCCGGCCACGTGCAGGTGTTCGACCATGGCAGCTGGGCCTGCGAAGGCGACCCGTTGCAGGCGCTGGCCGATGGCAAGCTCGACTTCGTGCTGCATGGGCAGCGCTTGAGTGGCGGCTGGAAGCTGGTGCGCACGGCCATGAAAGGGCGGCAGGTGCAGTGGCTGCTGATCAAGCGTGACGATGCCGACGCGCGCGACGCCGAAGCGGATGATCTTGTGGGGAGAGCCATGCCTGCACCCAGGGCCGCAGCAAAGAAGGCGAAGAAGGCAACGCACGCGGCACCCCGCAAGGCAGACGCACGCTGGCACGCCCGCGCGTTGAAGCTGGCCGGCGCACGCGACCATCCGTATCCGCGCGGCTTCAAGCCGCAGCTGACCGATCACCGCGACACCGCACCCGATGGCGAACGCTGGCTGCATGAGATCAAGTGGGATGGCTATCGCCTGCTGGCCGACCTGCACGACGGTGAGCTGAAACTGCGCTCGCGCAATGGCCTGGACTGGACCGACGACTTCCCCGAAGTCGCCCAGGCCGTGCGCGCGCTGCCGGTGCGTGATGCGCGCCTGGACGGCGAGCTGGTCGTGCTCGACAAGCAGGGTCGCAGCGACTTCGCGGCCCTGCAGCGTGTCATCGATGGCAGCTCGAAACAGCCGCTGCGCTACATCGTGTTCGATCTGCCCGGCGTTGCCGGCGTTGACATCAGCCGCGCGCCGCTGCTGGAACGCAAGGCCCTGCTCAAGGACCTGATCGGACCGGAGCCGGGCACGCTGGCCTACAGCGAACATGTGCTCGACCATGGCCCTGCGGTATTCGCCGCCAGCGGCGAGGCCGGCTTCGAAGGCATCGTCAGCAAGCAGGTCGATGCGCCCTACGTGAACGCCCGCGCGCGCAGCTGGGTGAAGGTGAAGCACGAGGACACCGACGAATTCGTCATCGTCGGCCACACCGCGCCCAAGGGCAGCCGGGTCGGCTTCGGTTCGCTGCTGCTGGCCACGCCCGACGCCGGCGGCCTGCGCTATGTGGGTCGGGTTGGCACCGGCTTCGACGATGCGGCGTTGAAGGCACTGAGCAGCGCGCTGGCACCGCTGGCGGTGAAGAAAGCGGTGCTGGAGCTGCCGGCGCATGTTCCCTTCCGCGCGGCCAGCGTGCGCTGGGTGAAACCGGTGGTGGTGGCCGAAGTGGCATTCCGTGGCTGGGGCAAGGAAGGGCTGCTGCGCCAGGCCAGCTTCAAGCGCCTGCGCAGCGATAAACAGACGCAGGATCTGGGCGCGGCGCAGGCCACGGGTGGCGACGATGCAGCGGTGGCCATCAGCCATCCGCAACGGGTGGTGTACCCGCAGCGCAGGCTCAGCAAGGGCGACGTGGCCGACTACTACCGGCAGATGGCGCGCTGGATCCTGCGGGAGATCGCCGGCCGCCCGCTGTCGCTGCTGCGCTGCCCGGATGGCGTCGGCAAGGCCTGCTTCTTCCAGAAGCATCATGGCGCCGGTCTGGGCGACGCCGTGCATGCGGTGCCGCTGAAACAGAAGAGCGGCCGCGAGGACTACGTCTACATCGATGACGCGCGCGGCCTGCTGCAGCTGGTGCAGATGAACACTCTGGAGCTTCACCCGTGGGGCGCGACGATCGAGGATCCCGAGCATCCGGACCGCCTGGTGTTCGATCTGGACCCCGGCGACGGCGTGAGCTGGGCGCAGGTGAAATCGGGCGCGCGCGATGTGCGCGACCGCCTGCTGCAGGTCGGCCTGCAGAGCTTCGTGCGGCTGTCCGGCGGCAAGGGCGTGCACGTGGTGGTGCCGCTGCAGCCGAAGGCCGGCTGGGAGCAGGTCAAGGCGTTCTGCGAAGCCTTCGCCCAGGCGATGGCCCTGGAACAGCCCGACCGCTACGTGGCGACGATGAGCAAGGCCAGGCGCGGGGGCGTGATCTTCATCGACTGGCTGCGCAATACGCGCGGCGCCACCAGCGTGTGTTCGTGGTCGCTGCGTGCGCGGGAGAGCGCAGGCGTGGCGGTGCCGCTGCGCTGGGAAGAGCTGGCGAGAGTGGGCGCCGCCGATGCGTTCCCGATGGACAAGGCGTTGGCCCGCGCTAAGCGCCTGAAGGACGACCCGTGGCGCGGGATGGAGCGGTTGCAGCAGGTGTTGCCGACCGGTAATCGGTAGCGCCGGGCCACGCCCGGCGAGCGCGCAGCGCGGATACGTTGCCTTTCGCCGGGCACGGCCCGGCGCTACCAGATCAATGCGGCGTGGCTCAGAAGTCCGCGCGGATGCCGAAGGTGACGCGGCGGCCGGAGAACTCGTACTGGGTCGGGAACGCCTTGTCGATCGTGTAACCGCTGGTCTTCTCGTCCAGCAGGTTGATCGCTTCCAGGTTCAGCTTCCAGGTGTCATTGAGGCGGAAGCCGATCGAGGCATCCAGCTGGCCATAGGCATCGCGGTAGACCGGATACATGTTCAGGTGGATGTACTCGACGTACTTGTCCTTGTAGTTGTACGAGGCGCGTGCGCTGAAGCGGTCGTTCTCGTAGTACAGGGTGAAGTTGTACGCCTTCTCGGCCAGGCCTTCCGGCGGGGTCGGGATGTCCAGGTCCGACGCACCGGTCAGCGAGTTGTCCAGCTGGGTGTAGTTGGCGTTGATGCCCCAGCCTTCCAGTGCCGGATGCAGCATCGACAGCGGCAGCTGCGCGACCAGCTCGACGCCGGTGACCTTGTAGGAACCGTCGGCGTTGACCGGCTGGTAGACCTCGAAGTCGTAGTAGCCGTCCAGCGAACCGTTGGCGTTGAGCTTCTCGACGTTCGGCACGATGCCGGTCAGCGACTGCCGCACCACGCCGTCGATCTTCTTGGAGAAGTACGACGCGGCCAGCAGGCCACCGTTCTGCAGGTACTTCTCCAGGCCCACTTCCCACTGCTTGGTGGTGGTCGGCTTCAGCGCCGGGTTGCCGTCCATGAAGCGGAAGCTGCTCCAGCTGACGGTGCGGCGGTAGGCGATGTCGGTCAGCGACGGACGCATCAGCGTTTCCGAGGCGGCACCGCGCAGCACCAGGCCGTCGGCGATCTCGGCGGTCATGTTGAAGCTGGGCAGGATCTTGCTGTAGTCGCCGCTGCTGGAAATCGGCGTCGGCGTGTAGCCGTTGCTGCCATCGGCGTTCTGCACCGGGTGGAAGCCGGCCGAGTCGACATCGGTGTCGATCGAGCGCACGCCCAGGTTGGCGTACACCGGTACGGTGCCGATGTCGAAGTAGAAGTCGGCCATGGCATACAGCGCCAGGGTCTTCTCCTTCACCTCGTAGTACTGGCCCGGATCGATCGGGGTTTCATAGCCCGGGTAGCGGAACGTGGCGCGCGCATAGGCGTTGGACACCTGCTGCCAGTCCAGGTCGCTGGGGCGATACGCACCACCCGGTGCCAGCTGGCTGATCCACACCGGGTTGCTGTCGGCTAGCGTGCGCGTGTTGACCCACGCGGCGCTGCCGGCGGTCGGGCCCTGGATCTTGCCGCTGCCGAACTCGCGTTCCTTGGTCTTGTCGGTGTAGCGCGCGCCGAACTGCACGCCGCTCAGTGCCGGGAAGAAGGCCAGGTTCATCTGCCGGCGCAGGTCGAGCTGCGCGGCGTACTTGTCATCCTTCACCTTCTCCAGCTCGGTTTCGTACGCTTCGAACAGGTACTTGTCCGCGGCGTTGTACATGTCGAAACCGCCGGTGGTGCTCGGCACGGTCGCGCCGCCGTCGCTGGTCCAGCGCGTGCGCGACGGCGCGTAGGCCACGTGCTTGAGGTTGGCGTAGTCCGAATCCTTGCGTGCGCCGGAATAGCCGATCAGCGCGTCGATGTCCCAGCCACCCACCTTCCAGTCCAGCTTGCTGCTGAACTGACGGTAGTCGGTGTTGGCGTTGCGTTCCTTGCTGAGGATCTCGTGCTGGGTGGCGGTGTAGGACACGTCCTTCAGCACGGTGATGCCGTAGGCCGACAGCGTGTCGCTGTCGTAGTCGTGGATGGTGTCCAGCGTGCTGCGGCTGGACGCCGAGTACGCCGCGGCATCGTACTCGTCCTCGTGCGTGTCATAGCCGCCGAGCATCGCATCGAAGCTGAGCGAGAACGTGTCGCTGGGCTTGAACTGCAGCGACGCGGTGGCGCCCCACTGGTCCTGCTCGTTGAGGTAGACGCGGTCGCCGACCTTGTCCTGGAAGATGATGCGGCTGGTCTCGTCCTTGTCCATGCGGTCCTGCACGACGATGCCGGCATCACGCGCCAGCACGGCGGCAGCCTGCGAACCACGCGTGCCCGACGCTTCCAGGAAGCGGCCCATGGGACGGAAGTTGATGCCCGAGTTGGAGTCGGTGCGGTTGGTGCGCTTGGCCTTGGAGAACGACACCAGGCCGCCCCAGTCACCCCAGGTGTCACTGGCGAGGAAGGAGATCTTCGGGTCGATCTTGCCGTTGATCGAGTTGTGCGAGGCTTCGGCCGAGGCACTGAACCTCGGCTCGGGGAAGTCGAACGGCTTGGCCGTTTCGATGTAGACCGAACCGGCGATGCCACCTTCCTCGTCGGCGGCGGTCGGCGACTTCTGCACGGTGACCGTCTGCACCACGTCGGCGGCGAAGATGTCGAACTGCACGTCGCGCCCGCCACTACCCGAAGCGGTGGCCAGGTTGTTGATCGAGACCAGGGTGAACTCGCTGGGCAGGCCGCGCACGCTGACCTTGCTGCCCAGGCCCTTGTTGCGCTCGATGGTCACGCCCGGCATGCGCTGCAGCGCTTCGGCGAGGTTCTGTTCCGGGAAATCGGCGACGTCGGTGGCGACGATCGAATCGGAGAAGCCAATGTTGGCGCGCTTGAGGTCGACCGCGCGTTCCAGGCTCTTGGCATAGCTGCCGGAGACAGTGACGGTGTCCAGCTGCTGCAGCTGTTCGCGGGTATCGCCATCGGCGGCTTCTTCAGCCATTGCATCGATGGGCAGTACGGCGAGGCCGCCGATCAGCACCGCATGCACGGCGCGGGACAAAAGCTTCGCATGGGGGGCCGCAGCGGCGGCCTCCCGGTTCTGGTAACGCATCGGATGATTTCCCGGTTCCCTGTGGTGACTTACGCCGCGCCTGCCCGTGTTCCGTGGGTGCAGGCCCCTGCGCCGCGTTGCCGACGTTCGGCGGGCACCGAGCCTAGGGGGGAATTGTTAAGCCTGTGTTGCGCTGCGGGACGGACGACGACCAAACCACCAGCCACCGAGCAGCTGCACCGGCAGCGACACCAGCAGCGCGATGGCGAACCAGCGCGGGAAATCGCCGCCCATCACCCACAGGCCGTAGCCGCTGCCGAGTACCAGCAGGGTCCAGATCGAGGTGCCGTGCGCACGCGGCCAGCACGGTGCGTAGTAGGTGGCAAAGGCGATGCCGGCGATGCCGCCGAGCACGGTGAAGGCCAGGTCCCAGCCCAGTTGCGCTTCGCTGCCGGGGTGCAGGCCGAACAACGACGGCAGCCAGCCGCCGGCGCTGCTGACCAGGGCCAGCGCGAGCAGCGCGCCGACCAGGGCGACGACGGACAGGAAAACGGTCTTGAGCATCCCGGGCATGCCGTCATTGTACGGCGCTCCGGGCTGCGCAGAGTCGAGCTTGCTCGACTGCTCTGTTCCGTGCGGCTGCAGTCGAGCAAGCTCGACTCTACAGGGGCTCAGGCCTTGCCGGCGGTCTGCAGCGCGGCGAATTCCTCGTCGCTGAACAGCCGCGAGCGCACCAGGAAGCGCACGCCTTCGCCGTTCTCCAGCGAGAACATGCCGCCGCGCCCGGGCACCACGTCGATGATCAGCTGGGTGTGCTTCCAGTATTCGAACTGCGAGGGACTGATATGGAACGGCGCGCCGCCGATCTCGCCCAGGCAGACATCGCGATCACCGACGATGAAGTCGTCCTGCGCGAAGCACATCGGCGAGGAGCCATCGCAGCAGCCGCCGGACTGGTGGAACATCAGCGGGCCATGGCGCGCGCGCAGCCTGTCGATCAGCTGCAGCGCCGCGAGGGTGGCGATGACCTGGTGCGGAAGTTCGTTCATGAGTGCCTCGTCCGGGGTCAGAGCCCTCCACTCCTGGCGGAGTGGGAGGGAACCGACCCCTTGCAGGGTACCGTTGCACGGCCGCCGCGTCCGCGGGAGAGGGGGACGGGCGCGGCAGCCATGCGCGGGATGATCAGGCGGCGAAGTCCAGCACCACGCGGCCCTCGATGGTGCCGGCGTGCATGCGCGCGAACACCTCGTTGATGTTTTCCAGGCGGTCCGTGCTGACCGTCGCCGCGACCTTGCCTTCGGCAGCGAACTGCAGCGATTCCTGCAGGTCCAGGCGGGTGCCGACGATCGAGCCGCGCACGGTCACGCCGTTCAGCACCATGCCGAAGATGTCCAGCGGGAAGTTGCCCGGCGGCAGGCCGTTCAACGACACCGTGCCGCCGCGGCGGACCATGCCAAGCGCCTGTTCAAAGGCCTTGGGCGATACCGCGGTGACCAGCGCACCATGCGCGCCGCCGATCTCCTTCTTCAGGAACGCGGCCGGATCGGTGGTGCGCGCGTTGACGGTGACCTGCGCGCCCAGCCGCCGGGCCAGGGCCAGCTTGCCGTCGTCGACATCGATGGCCGCCACGTTCAGGCCCATTGCACGTGCGTACTGCACCGCCATGTGGCCCAGGCCGCCGATGCCGGAGATCGCCACCCAGTCACCGGGCTTGGTATCGGTGACCTTCAGGCCCTTGTAGACGGTCACGCCGGCGCACAACACCGGCGCGATCTCCACGAAGCCCACTTCCTTCGGAAGCAGGCCGACATAGTTGGCATCGGCCAGTGCGTACTCGGCGAAGCCGCCGTTGACCGAGTAGCCGGTGTTGCGCTGCGTTTCGCACAGCGTTTCCCAGCCACCCAGGCAGTGTTCGCAATGGCCACACGCCGAGTACAACCAGGGGATGCCGACCCTGTCGCCTTCCTTGACGTGCCCTACCCCGCCTCCCACGGCCACGACGTGCCCCACGCCCTCGTGGCCGGGGATGAATGGCGGGTTCGGTTTCACCGGCCAGTCGCCCTCGGCGGCGTGCAGGTCGGTGTGGCAGACGCCACAGGCCTCGATTCTGACCAGGACCTCGCCCGCCCCCGGGCGCGGTACCACGACTTCCTCGATGACCAGCGGCTTGCCGAACTCACGGACGACGGCAGCCTTCATGGTTCTATTCATGCGGGTTACTCCGTAGTGCGCTTGCAGACAGGATGGCGCGGGCCCCATGCCCGCGCCTTGATCCCGATCAATCCATCAGAAGAAGCCCAGCTTCTTCGGCGAGTAGCTGACCAGCAGGTTCTTGGTCTGCTGGTAATGGTCGAGCATCATCTTGTGGTTCTCGCGGCCGATGCCCGACTGCTTGTAGCCACCGAACGCCGCGTGCGCCGGGTAGGCGTGGTAGCAGTTGGTCCACACGCGCCCGGCCTGGATGGCGCGGCCCATGCGGTACAGGCGCGAGGCATCGCGGCTCCACACGCCGGCACCGAGGCCGTACAACGTGTCGTTGGCAATCTGCAGCGCTTCTTCCTCGGTCTTGAAGGTGGTCACCGCCACCACCGGCCCGAAGATTTCCTCCTGGAAAATGCGCATGCGGTTGTGGCCCTTGAACACGGTGGGCTTCACGTAATAGCCGCCGGCCAGCTCGCCGCCGAGCGTGTTCTGCTCGCCCCCGATCAACACTTCGGCGCCTTCCTGCTTGCCGATGTCGATGTAGGAAAGAATCTTCTCCAGCTGCTCGGACGACGCCTGCGCGCCGATCATGGTGTCCGGATCGAGCGGGTCGCCCTGCCTGATCGCGGCCACGCGCTTGAGCACGCGTTCCATGAAGCGCTCGTAGATCGATTCCTGCACCAGCGCACGCGACGGGCAGGTACACACCTCGCCCTGGTTCAGCGCGAACAGCACGAAGCCTTCCACCGCCTTGTCGAGGAAATCATCGTCCTCGGCCATCACGTCGGCGAAGAAGATGTTGGGTGACTTGCCGCCCAGTTCCAGCGTCACCGGGATCAGGTTCTGGCTGGCGTACTGCATGATCAGGCGGCCGGTGGTGGTTTCACCGGTGAAGGCGATCTTGGCGATGCGCGGGTTGCTGGCCAGCGGCTTGCCCGCTTCCAGGCCGAAGCCGTTGACGATGTTGAGCACGCCCGGCGGCAGCAGGTCGCCGATGATCTCCATCAACACCAGGATCGAGGCCGGGGTCTGTTCGGCCGGCTTGAGCACCACGCAGTTGCCGGCGGCCAGTGCCGGGGCCAGCTTCCATGCGGCCATCAGCAGCGGGAAGTTCCACGGAATGATCTGCCCGACCACGCCCAGCGGCTCGTGGAAGTGGTAGGCCACGGTGTCCTTGTCGATCTCCGAGAGGCTGCCTTCCTGCGCGCGTACGGCGCCGGCGAAGTAGCGGAAGTGGTCGACCATCAGCGGGATGTCGGCGTTGAGCGTCTCGCGGATCGGCTTGCCGTTGTCCCAGGTCTCGGCGCGCGCGATCAGCTCCAGGTTCTGCTCGATGCGGTCTGCGATGCGGTTGAGGATGTTGGCGCGCTCGGTGGTGGAGCGCTTGCCCCAGTCATCCTTGGCGGCGTGCGCGGCATCCAGCGCGGCCTCGATGTCTTCGGCATTCGAGCGCGCCACCGAGGTGAGCACCTTGCCGGTGATGGGCGTGGTGTTGTCGAAGTACTGGCCGCTGCGCGGGGCCACCCACTGGCCGCCGATGTAGTTGTCGTAGCGGGGCTTGAACAGGGCGCTGGGGTCGGCCGGGTCGGTCGAGGGCGAGGCAACGGCATTCATCGTGGGCACTCCTTGGATGGCCCGGACAACCCGGGGCCTGCCTCCCCTACCGCAACGAGCGTGCCAACCGCGCGCGTGCTGCGGCGCGTCACGGGCTGCGGCAGCGCAGTTGCTGGCGGCCCCCGCGTGGAATGCGGCGGCGCACCAGCAGTCGTCATCGCAACTGAAGCGCGGATGTGCTTTTAATCGGAACAGTGCCCGCAACAACTGTCGCAGAATGCGACACAGGAGCGTCAGGGTGTCCCAGCCGATTCTTCCCGAGCGCGTAGGTGGCGCGCGTCGTGCCTTCTTCGAGCGCGGCGCATCGCCGGCCGGGGCGGTGCCCGATGCCATCCTGCAGTCATGGCGGCGCTGCCAGCGCCAGGGCCTGTCGGTGGACGCGCGTCCCGACGTGGCCCCGGTACCCGAGCTGTCGCTGCGTGAACTGCGCCAGCGCCGCGAGCGCCTGTGGCGGCTGGCCCGTCCCGAGCTGGAAGGGCTGGCAAGCTCGCTGGCCAGCAGCGATGGCATCGTGCTGCTCACCGACGAGGAAGGCTGGGTACTGGACGCCGAGGGCAGCAACAGCTTCCTCGACCGCGCCGGACAGGTCGCGCTGATGCCGGGGGTGCGCTGGGACGAAGGTACGGTCGGTACCAATGCCATCGGCACGGCCATCGTCGAAGGCCGTGCCCTGCAGGTGCGCGGCGGCGAACACTTCTTCGCCCCGCACGGCATCCTGACCTGCTCGGCCACGCCGATCTTCGATCCGTTCGGGCAGCGCGTCGGCGTGCTGGATATTTCCGGCGATGCGCGCCACGCCCACCTGCATGCGCTGGCGCTGGGCCGCCACGCGGTGGACCAGATCGAGCACCGCTATTTCGCCGACGGGCTGGATGACTGCGAGCTGCTGCACCTGCATGCGCAGCCGCTGTTGCTGGGCAGCCCGCGCGAAGCCCTGCTCGGCTTCCGCAACGGCCGGCTGGTGGCCGCCAACCGGGTCGGCCTGGGATTGTTCGGGCTGGACCGCCACGACATCGGCCACGCGTCCTACGAGGCCCTGTTCGACCAGCCGCTGTCGCGCCTGCATGACGACGGCATGCTGCTGGACCGGCAGGGGCGTGCGCTGTACGGCCACAGCGACGGCAGGCGGCACACGCGTGCCGCTGGCGCCGTGGTTGCGCGCACGCCCCGCGTGGCCCCTGCCGCCGCCGCGCCCGCGCTGCTGGCGGCACCCGGCACGGTGCTGGCGGCGCCGGTGCAGCAGCAGCTGCGCCAGGCGGTGCGGGTGCTGGATGCGGGGCTGCCGGTACTGGTGCAGGGCGAAACCGGCACCGGCAAGGAAGTCTTCGCGCGCGAGCTGCATCGCCGCTGCGCGCGTGCCGGCCAACCGCTGGTGGCGGTGAACTGCGCGGCACTGCCTGAAGGCCTGATCGAAGCCGAACTGTTCGGCTACGAGGAAGGCGCGTTCACCGGCGCGCGCCGGCAGGGCAGTACCGGCCTGCTGCGGCAGGCGCAGGGCGGCGTGCTGTTCCTGGATGAGATCGGCGACATGCCGTTGGCCCTGCAACCGCGCCTGCTGCGCGTGCTGCAGGAACGCGAGCTGTCACCGCTGGGCGGTGGCCGCCCGGTGAAACTGGACTTCGCCCTGGTCTGTGCCAGCCACTGCGACCTGCAGCAGGCCGTGGCCGAGGGGCGCTTCCGGGCTGATCTCTACTACCGCGTTGCCGATCATGTCGTGCATCTGCCGGCCCTGCGTGAGCTGGACGAACGCGGTGCCCTGCTGCAGGCGCTGTGGTCACCGATGGCGCAGGGTCGCGTGCTGCAGGCCGAGGTGCTGCAGGTGCTGCAGCGGCAGCGCTGGCCAGGCAACCTGCGCCAGCTGCAGGCCTGCCTGCGCACGCTGGTGGCGTTGAGCGACCCGGGTGAGCAGATCACGCCTGCGCACTTGCCTGCCGAACTGCTGAAGGTGCCGATGGTACAGGCGGCCAACGCCAGCACTGCATCGGGCGGGCTGCGTGACATCGCCGAGGACGCGATGCGGCAGGCCCTGCAGGACGCCGACGGCAATGTCACCGCCGCAGCCAGGCAGCTGGGCATCAGCCGCAGCACCCTGTACCGGCGCCTGGGCCAACCCGCCGCGCGCTGAGCACGCGCGGCGGGCCTGGTAGAGTGGGGGGGGGGGGGGGGGGGGGGGGGGGGGGGGGCCCCGCGGCGCGGGCCCCCCCCCCCCGCCCCCCGCGCGGGCCCCCCCCGCCCCGGGCCTGGTAGAGTCGAGCTTGCTCGACTGCTGTTCGCCAGAAGCCAGTCGAGCAAGCTCGACTCTACGACGCGACGGCCGTCGCGCAGGGGCGACGGCCACCCGCGCGCCGGTCAGCCGGCCAGCACCGCTGCTTCGCGGGCCAGGCGCTCGATGCTGTCCCAGTCGCGCGACTGCATCAGGGCCGCGGTGGTCAGCCACGAACCGCCCACGCACAGCACGTTGGGCAGGTGCAGGAACTGCGGCGCGGTCTGCGCGCTGATGCCACCGGTCGGGCAGAAGCGCACATCGGCGAACGGGCCGTGCCATGCCGACAGCAGCGGCGCGCCGCCGGACTGTACCGCCGGGAAGAACTTGAACGTATCCAGGCCGGCCTCGAGGCCGAGGATCAGTTCCGAACCGGTGGCCACGCCAGGCAGGTAAGGCAGGTCGGCATCGCGCGCGGCCGCGTACAGCGTCGGCGTCGCACCGGGCGACACCGCGAAGCGCGCGCCGGCGGCCTTGGCCGCGTCCATCTGCGCCGGGGTCAGCACCGTGCCGGCACCTACCACCGCATCGGGTACCGCTTCGACCATCGCCTTGATCGCGTCCAGCGCACGCGGCGTGCGCAGGGTCACTTCGATCACCGGCAGGCCACCGCGGAACAGCGCCTGTGCCACCTGCACCGCATCGTCCACGTCATCGGGGGTGAACACCGGGATCACAGGTGCAAGTTTCAGTACCGCACGTACGCGCGGATCAGCGCCGGACATCGAATCGCTCCTCGCCCACCAGGGCCAGTACGTCAGCTTCGCTGACGGGGTTGAAATCGCCGGGGATCGAGTGCTTCAGTCCACCGGCGGCCAGGCCGAAACGCACGGTGGCGTCGGCATCGAAGCCGGACAGGATGCCATGCAGGATGCCCGCGGCGAATGCATCGCCACCGCCGATGCGGTCGACGATGCCCTGCAGCTGGCGCACCGGTGCCTGGGCGCGGGTGCCATCGCGGCCCAGCAGCAGCGCGCCCAGCGCATGGTGGTCGACGCTGAGGGCCTGGCGCTGGGTGCACGCCATCCACTGCAGCTGCGGGAAAGCGGCAAACGCCGCAGCGGCCGCGGCCTCGACCTTGGCCACCACGTCGGCCTGCTCGAAGCGCTGGCCGAGGATGACTTCGATGTCGCGGTAGTCGGCGAAGACGATGTCGGCCTGGGCGAACAGCTCGTGCAGGATCGCCTGCGCATCGCCACCCCAGCGCTGCCACAGCTTGGGCCGGAAGTTGCCATCGAAGGACACGCGCACGCCCAGCGCACGCGCCGCGCGCGCCGCCGCCAGGGTGGCCTGGGCCACGTCGGGGCCGAGCGCCGGGCTGACCCCGGACAGGTGCAGCCACTGCGCGCCCTGCAGCAGCACCGGCCAGTCGTAGTCGGCCGCGGTGCTGCGCGCGAAGGCGGAGTCGGCGCGGTCATAGACCACTTCGCTGGCGCGCTGCACCGCGCCGGTGGTCAGGAAGTACAGGCCCATGCGCCCGTCCGGGTCCTGCCGCACGCTGCGCGTGTCGACTCCGTGCCGGCGCAGTTCACCCAGCACGTGGGCGCCCAGTGCGTTGCCGGCCACGGTGCTGACCATGGCGACCTCATGTCCAAAGCGGGACAGCGAGACACCCACGTTCGCTTCCGCCCCGCCCACGTGCACCTGCAGCTGCGGCGACTGCATCAGCAGTTCGTTACCCGGTGCGCCCAGGCGCAGCAGCAATTCCCCGAAACATACGACACGACCCATTTCCGCTCCCTTACGCTGGCCGCCAGCAGCAACTGCTGGGCGGCGTGGAATCGCGCCACGCACCCGCGTGGCGGTTGACCATCGGTGTCATCAAGAAACCGACCGGCCGTGGGCACAGCCTATCAAACTGTCGGAACCATTGTCCCGCAAGCGTCTTGGAGACATTACAGGTCTGTTGCGGTGCAAGATGCCGCCGAGGGAACGTGCTGTTACCGTCGGCTCTGACCAGCGGTGTCATTCCGCTGAAACACTCGCGAGACCAGACCTTTGGGAGAGGGGAAAGGCATGCATTCTCGGAACCACGCAAAAAAGACACCGGTTACCTTGCTCGCCATGGCGGTCAGCCTGGCCCTGTCGGCAGGCGCCGCTGCCCAGCAGCAGAGCGAGGCGCCCAGCGCCACCAACCTGGATACGGTGAACGTCACCGGCTACCGCGCCAGCGTGGAGAAGGCGCTGGACATCAAGCGCAGTGAATCCGGCGTGGTCGATGCCATCGTGGCCGAAGACATCGGCAAGTTCCCCGACCTCAACCTGGCCGAGTCGCTGCAGCGCATCCCGGGCGTGGTCATCACCCGCGAGGCCGGTGAAGGCCGCAACATCTCGGTACGTGGCCTTGGCCCCGATTTCACCCGCGTGCGCATCAACGGCATGGAAGCGCTGACCACGGTCGGCGCCGGTGACCAGAGCGGCGGCACCAACCGCGGCCGCGGCTTCGACTTCAATGTGTTCGCCTCGGACCTGTTCTCGCAGCTGATCGTGCGCAAGACCGCCTCGGCCGACATCGAGGAAGGCTCGCTGGGTGCCACGGTCGACCTGCGCACGGCGCGGCCGTTCGACTACGACGGCTTCACCTTCGCCGCCAGCGGCCAGGCCAGCTACAACGGCATGGCCGAAAAGGCCGACCCGCGGCTGTCCGCGCTGATCTCCAACACCTTCGCCGATGGCACCTTCGGCGCACTGCTGTCGGTGGCCTACTCCGAGCGCCAGGCGCTGGAAGAAGGCTCCAACACCGGGCGCTGGGCCAACGGCCCGAGCAACGGCAACTTCTCCGCCGCCTCGCCGTTCGCCGCTGCACGCGCGGCCGATGTCTTCCACCCGCGCTTCCCGCGCTACGTGCAGATGGAACACGAACAGAAGCGCCTGGGCGTGACCGGCTCGCTGCAGTGGAAGCCGAGCGATGCCACCGAGATCTCGCTGGACGCCCTGTACTCCAAGATCGACGCCACCCGTGACGAGCAGTACATCGAAGCGATCTCCTTCAGCCGCGGCACCAGCACCACGCCGCGCCTGGTGGGCAAGCCGAGCACCATCGTCAAGAACGGCGAGATTCGCGACAACGCGCTGCTGTACGGCGAATTCGACAACGTCGACATCCGTACCGAGAACCGCCACGACGAGTGGAGCACCGAGTTCAAGCAGCTCAGCCTGAACGGCCAGCACCGCTTCGGCGATGACTTCACCCTGTCCGGCAAGATCGGCATCTCGCGCTCCAAGCACGAGAACCCGGTGCAGACCACGGTCATCATGGACAAGTACGACGTCAAGGGTTACAGCTACGACTACCGTGGCAACAGCCGTTTCCCGGTCATCAACTACGGCATCAATCCGACCGATCCCAGTGGCTGGGAACTGGCCGAGATCCGCCTGCGTCCGCAGTACGTGGACAACGATTTCGACACCGGCCAGCTGGACTTCAACTGGAACATCAGCCCCGGTTTCCGCCTGAAGGGCGGCGTGCTGGCCAAGGACTACACCTTCAAGACCACCGAGCTGCGCCGCGCCAGCGAACTGGCCGTGCCCACCTTCGCCGATGGCACGAAGATCGTGCCGGTGGACCTGACCAGTCAGGCCGGCCTGAAGGGCATCCAGGGCAGCCCGTCGAACTGGGTGGTGCCGGACCTGGATGCGATCGCCGAGCAGTTCGACATCTACAGCAACAGCGGCACCTTCGCCGTCGCGCCGCGCGCCAACAACGTGCGCAGCGTGGAAGAGAAGGACCGCGGCGCGTGGTTGATGGGCGAGTTCTCCACCGAGCTGGGCTCGCTGCCGCTGTCGGGCAACTTCGGCGTGCGCTACGTGCGCACCAAGCAGTCGTCCACCGGCCTGTCCACGCTGTCCACCGGCACCGCGCAGACCACCGTCAGCCGCAGCTACGACGACACCCTGCCCTCGTTCAACCTGGTGGCCGAAGTCACCCCGGACTTCCTGATCCGCCTCGGCGCGGCCAAGGTGATGAGCCGCCCGGGCCTGGGCAGCCTGACCCCGGGCGCGACCGTGGCAGTGGCCGGCGGTGCGCGCACCATCTCCAGCGGCAACCCGACGCTGGACCCGATCCGCGCCACCAACGTCGACCTCGGCTTCGAGTGGTACTTCACCGAAGGCGCGATGGCCGGCATCGGCCTGTTCTACAAGGACATCGAGAGCTTCGTGCAGACCACCCGCGAAGTCCGTCCCTTCAGCGACAGCGGCCTGCCCGAATCGCTGCTGGCCGGCACCGGCGCGTCGGCCAGCGATGACTTCACCTATACCCGTCCGGTCAACACCCCCGGTGGCGAACTGCATGGCGTGGAAGCCAACTACACCCAGCCCTTCAGCTTCCTGCCGGGCAAGTGGTCGAACCTGGGCGTGCAGCTGAACTACACCTGGGTGGAATCGAAGATCCAGTACCTGAACTCCGCTGGCCAGCCGGTGATGAAGACCGACCTGACCGGTCTGTCCAAGTCGTCCTGGAACGCGACGCTGTTCTACGAAGGCGAAACCTTCGCCGGCCGCGTCTCGGCCACCAACCGCGATGACTACCTGACCCAGGCACCGGGCCAGGAAACCGGCTTCAACCTGGATGGCTACCACGGCATGACCGGCACCACGGTCATCGATGCGTCCATCCGCTACAAGATCAGCGAGCAGCTGGAACTGAGCCTGGAAGGCATCAACCTGACCAACGAAGCGTCGGACGAGTGGGTGTACTCGCCGCTCACCGGTCGCCTGCCGCTGCAGTACACCGAAACCGGCCGCCAGTTCCTGCTGGGCGTGCGCTACAAGTTCTGACCGCTGACGCGGGGGGGGGGGGGGCCCCCCCCCCCCCCCCACTTCGAGTGCAACGAAGAAACGCCGCTGCAGCTGCTGCGGCGCAAGATGCCGCGCGCCCTGTGCTTTGTTACGTTCACGCGTGACCAGCGGTGTCAGCAAGTCGTTGCACCTGCGTCGTACCGGAGGAGGCCGGTACGAACGCTAGAACGCCTTCGCAACGCTTGAGGACACCCTGGGAGGGGATTTCAGATGGATTCGTCGCTCGCGCTTCACCGCGGCCGCGCGCCGCTCACCGTGCTTGCCCTGTCGATCGGACTGGTGCTGAGCCACACCGCGCATGCACAGCAGACCCCGGAAGCGGCTGCTGCCGCCCCCGATGCGGTCGACCTGGACAAGGTGGAGGTCAAGGCTACCTACCGCGAAAGCCTGCAGCAGTCGCTGGATGAAAAGCGCTACAGCGTCGAGCAGGTCGATGCGATCTACGCCGAGGACATCGGCAAGTTTCCCGATCTGAACCTGGCCGAATCGATGCAACGCATCGCCGGTGTCTCCATCGACCGCGAAGGCGGCGAAGGCCAGCAGATCTCGGTGCGCGGCCTGGGTTCGGACTTCACCCGCGTGCGCATCAACGGCCTGGAAGCGCTGTCCACCGCCGGCAGCGGCACCACCGGCGTCAACCGCAGCCGCGGCTTCGACTTCAACACCTTCGCCTCCGAACTTTTCAGCCGGGTCAAGGTCAACAAGACCCAGTCGGCGCAGATGGACGAAGGCTCGCTCGGCGCCACCGTCGACCTGCGTGCATCGCGGCCGTTCGATTTCGAAGGCTTCCAGGCCTCGCTCAACGGCCAGTACGGCTACAACGAACTGTCGCGCTCGAAGGACCCGCGCGTGTCGGCGCTGCTGAGCAACACCTGGGCCGATGGACGCTTCGGTGCGCTGATGTCGGTGGCGTGGAGCAAGCGCACGATCTTCGAGGAAGGCTACAACCCGGTGCGCTGGGAGCACGGCAACTACCGCAACTCCAATCAGGCCACCGCGGCCAACAACGGCACCTACGGCTTCTGCAGCCCGGCCGGCTACGACCCGCAGACGCCGCGCAACCCGGCCGCGAATGAAACCGCGCAGGGCGTCGGCAGCGCCGCCAACCAGGCGCGCAGCAACGGCTGGGGCAGCTACGGCATCGATGCCACCCACTGCGGCACCGGCATCGACCGCCCGGAGGCGACCGCCGGGAACATCGCCGCCTACGAGACGGCCACCAATGCGTGGATCCCGCGCTACCCGCGCTACATCCGCACCGAGCATGAGATCGAACGGCTGGGTGTCACCGGCGCGCTGCAGTTCCGCTTCAGCCCGGACAGCCTGCTCAACCTCGACCTGATGTATTCGAAGCTGGACAAGGACCAGCGCGAGGATTCGATCGGCGCCAACCTGCACCGCACCGCGCAGTACGGCGGCAAGACCCAGATCGTGGTGCGCGAGGCGCAGGTGGATGCGCAGAACCGGCTGGTCTACGGCGTGTTCGACAACGTCGACTTCCGCACCGAGTCGACCGCCATCGAAGAGAGCACCGAGTTCAAGCAGGCCAGCCTGAACTTCGAGCACCGCTTCAACGATGCGCTGCGCCTGGATGCGCTGGTCGGCCATTCCTCGTCCAGCTTCGAGCGGCCGGTGTTCTCCATGGTCAGCTTCGACAACAGCAACCTGGATGGCTTCGTGCTGGACATGCGCAACGGCGCCAGCATGCCGTCGATGACCTTCCCCTTCGCGCTGGGCGATGCGGCGTCGTGGCAGTGGCTGGGCTACGGCACCGCGCCGGTGAATGCCAACGGGACCGCACGTGGCGGCAACATCAGCGAAGTGCGCCTGAACCCGCAGTACGTCGACAACAGCTTCGACACCGCCAAGGTCGACCTGACCTTCAACGTGTCGCCCACCTTCACCCTGCGCGGCGGCCTGGCCTACAAGGACTACGGCATGCGCACGCAGGAGTACCGCAACATCAGCTATGGCCGCATGTCGCAGGCGCTGCCCGGCGGCGTCGGCGTGGGTGACCTGTCCACCACGCTCGATGGCTTCGGCAAGGGCCTGGACGGCAGCACGCCGGGCAGCTGGCTGATCCCCGACTTCAACCGCATCGCCGAGCTGCTGGACATCTACTGCAACTGCAACACCGGCACCCTTGGCGGTGACTACCGCCTGGCCGGCGTCGGCCACTTCGGTGCATCGAACAACAACTTCGACGTGACCGAAAAGAGCTACGCCAGCTACCTGCAGCTGGACTTCAACACCGAGCTGTGGGACCGCCCGTTCCGCGGCAACCTCGGCCTGCGCTACGTGCGCACCGAGATCGACGCCAGCGGCTACGCGCCGTGCCAGGCGGCCAGCAGCAGCGATCTGTCGGCAGCCTGCGAACCGTTCCTGGGCGTGGCCAGTGCCACCGCCGATGCCGGCGAGCGCCTGCTGGTGGCCACCACCGTCGGCCACCGCTACGACGACTGGCTGCCCTCGCTGAACCTGGCCTGGGACCTGACCGACAGCGTCGTGCTGCGCTTCGGTGCGGCCAAGACGATGGCCCGGCCGACCCTGTCCAACCTGTCGCCCAGCGTCAGCGGTGGCCCGACCAGCTTCCTCGACGAGGACCGCTACTACTCGATCAACCTGGGCAACCCGAAGCTGGATCCGTTCCGCTCCACCAACTACGACCTGAGCGCGGAGTGGTACTTCAAGGAAGGCGCCCTGCTGTCGGCGGCGGTGTTCTACAAGGACATCGAAACCTACGTGCAGCGCACCCGCCTGCTGACCACCTGGGGTGACATGGGCTATTCGCTGGACCTGCTGCCGGCCGGCTTCAGCCCGAACACGCTGTTCAACGTGCAGAGCTACTTCAACACCCCGGGCGGTCCGTTGAAGGGCTATGAGCTGACCTACCAGCAGCCCTTCAGCTTCCTGCCCGGCTTCTGGAAGAACTTCGGCGTGCAGCTGAACTACACCCACGTCGATTCGAAGATCAAATATCTCTTCAGCTCCGGCAGTGGCGACACCATCGTCACCACCTACACCGAGAACGACCTGCTGAACCTGTCGCCCAACTCGTACAACGCCACCGTGTACTACGACGACGGCCGCTTCAGCGCACGCGTGTCCACCAGCTACCGCGATGCCTACATCAACCAGATCCTGACCCAGGAAAACGTCTGGGACCTGGACGGCAACCAGTACGCCACCGCCGACGTCACCGGTAAGTACAGCGTCAAGAACGTGGATTTCAACATGTCCTGGAAGTTCAACAAACAGCTGACCGTCAGCTTCGAGGCGATCAACCTGCTGGACAGTGCCGACGAACGTTACGTCGATTCGGCGCTGTCACTGCCCGACCGCTACACCCACACCGGGCGCCAGTACTACCTGGGGCTGCGCTACAAGTTCTGAGCGCACGCCCTGCCCCGCCGTACCGCACCGCCGCCATGCCGCTGCACCGTCGAATGCTGCTGAAAGGAAGGTTCCATGCACCGTACCGCTTCTGTCCTGCCCCGCCCGCGCCGTCGCCTGCTGGTGGCCGCGCTGTCGCTGGCCACCGCGCTGCCCGCGCTGGCCGCACCGTCGCCGACGCTGCTGTTCCACGTCGACGCCAACCAGGGGCTGACTGCCGTGACGGCGCAGGGCGAAGCGGTGCCGAACTTCCGCGACAAGGCGGCGGTGGTCGATGACGGGGCACGCGGCAAGGCCATCCAGTGGGAGGACGATGGCGTGCTGGCCTGGGATGCGCCGGGCAACATCCAGGCCCAGCGCGGCACCCTGGCCTTCGACTGGCGCCCGCGCTACGCGGTGGGCGAAGCGCCGTTCGTGATCTTCCGCGTCGGCTATGCCGACCACAGCAGCTGGGACATGGCCTGGCTGCGCATCGACTGGAACGGGCACGGCTTCGATGCCTTCGTCACCGATGCCAACCTCGCACGCAGCCGCGTGTCGTTCCTCATGGATACGCCGCCGCGGCCGGAGCAGTGGCTGCACCTGGCCTTCGCCTGGGACGAGGACCAGGGCGTGCGCCTGTTCGTCGATGGCCGCGAAGTGGCGCGTGCACAGGCGACCGGTGACTACGATGCTGCGCTGGACCAGCTGGGGCTGGCCGGGCGGGTGATGGCGCCCTACCAGGTGCAGAGCCGCTACAACTTCCTGCGTGGCAGCGATTTCCAGCACATCCGCGTGTACGACCGCATGCTCGACGCCCCCGCCGTGCAGGCCCTGGCAGGCGGCAAGGCGCCGGCCAGCGCGGTGGCGCCGGCCAGCGACGAGCGCGCGTGGCGCCATCGCTTCGGCTGGGAAGGTGCGGCACCGCCGGCGCTGGCGTCGGCCGGCACGCGCATCCGCAAGATCGAATTCGCCGATACGCGCGACCACAAGGCATGGATGTGGAAGGCCACCGACGGCATCGCCGAAACCACATGGCCGGGCGTCTACAACCGCTCGCGCCTGCCCGGCCGCAACGACTACTTCCAGCTGCCGGACTGGAACACCTACGTGGAAAGCGGCCAGCACCTGGACCTGACCCTGCCGGCCGGCGAGACGGTGAACCGCATGGAGATCCGCGGTGCGGCCTTCGGCAGCCTGGCGCATGGGCCCGATGCCGAGCATGCCACCGAGGTGCTGGCCACGCGGCCGCGCGGCGTGGTGCGCAGCGTGCAGGACATTCCCGCGCAGCAGGGCGGCGTGCTGCGTTTCAGCAACGTCGAACAGGAAACCCCGATCCAGGAAGTCTGGGCCTACAACGTGAGCGAGGGCGCCGAGCCGGAAGGCACGGTCAAGCAGACCTACGTGATCGACAGCCAGGCCCTGCCCGACTACACCAACCTCGATGCGCTGCGGCACTACATCGATGGCCGCTTCCCGGCCGCCGAGCGCAGCACGGTGATGGCCCTGCCCAAGGGCGCAGGCTCGCGCCGCCGTGGTGCCGACAGCCTGCCGACGCAGCCGCGGCCGATCGTGCACGTGCTGATCCCCTCGGGGGTCGGCGATGCTCCGGCCAACCAGCCGTTGATCCGCAGCTGGGCCTACAGCTGGGAAAACATGCATGACGGCCTGGACGGCGTGGCCATCGACCTTCCCGCGCTGGACCTGCCGGCTACCCACGACGGCCTGATTCCGCTGAACCTCCGCATCAAGGATCCGATCTGGCCGGCGCGCGACATGATCGATGTCTCGGTGTCGGTGCAGCCGGGGCAGAAGCGCACGCTGTGGCTGGACCTGCGCGACCGCATCCTCACCCCCGACAGCCTGTGGCTGAGCATCGCCTCGGCCGCGCCGGGCTTCGATGCCGCCGCGCTGGACGGCGCGCAGATCCGCCTGGTGTTCAAGCCGCGCGCCGAAGCGCTGAAGGAACACGTGGCCGACCGCTTCAACCAGGTGCGCGACAACTGGGGCTTCCTGGTCGAGGAGCACACCACCTCCAAGCGCCAGCGCTTGTATGCGCGCGTGTACGCCGACCTCAGCGACCTGCTGCGGGTGGACCCGGACCACGAGCTCGGCCGCCTGTACTGGAACTACATCAGCTACAACAGCCAGGGCCGCCCGCCCTACACCGCACCGGCCGTGCCCAAGGGCGTGCCGGCGTGGGCGTTCAACCAGGTGCAGGACCTGGCCCAGGTACGCCAGTTCGTCAACTGGTGGATCGACGAGCGGCAGGTGGCTTACGGCGATTTCGGCGGCGGCATCTCCGATGATTCCGACCTGACCCAGCAGTGGCCCGGCCTGGCGCTGATGGGCGTGCAGCCGGATCGGCTGAACGCCTCGCTGACCGCGCTGTCCGATGCGGTGTACCGCAATGGCATGTTCAGCAATGGCCTGAGCACCATCGAGACCGACGAACTGCATTCCTACGAGGAAGGCATCAACACCAACAGCGCCATGCTCTACCTCAACTGGGGCGACCCGTTGACCGTGGAGCGCCTGATGGAAACGGTGAAGGCCTTCGACGAGCGCATCATCCTTCGTAATCCGCAGGGCAATCTGCTGTTCTCCAGCAACTGGTTTGGTGGCAACAAGGTCTACCGCGAGCCGAACTGGCAGTGGCAGAAGCCCTATTCCTTCCCGGTGCTGCACCCGGCGTTCCTGCTCGGCCAGTACAACGCCGACCCGACCGGCCGCAAGCTGGTGATCGGCCTGGCCGATGGCTACCTGGCCCACGCGGGCACCGACGAGAAGGGCCGCTTCACCCTGCCCAACGAGATCAACTGGGCCACCGGTGCCACCCGTGGCGGCGAGTTGAACAACGGCTCCGGCGGCGGCGACACCATGCACACGTTCTGGGCCGCGTGGCGCTGGACCGGCGATGCGAAGTACCTGCAGGCGCTGGACTACCGCGTGGCCCGGGGCGGGCCGGGCGCGCTGGCCAACCTCGGCGAGAACTACGTCGACGTGCTGGGCAGGCAGCAGGACTGGTACCCGAAGCTCACCGCCGAGGCCGATGCCGGCAAGACCGGCTTCGCCAGCCTGATGGCCTGGCAGGCCAGCGGCGATACGAAGTACATCGACGCGCTGCACGCCGACGGCCTGCAGGCCAAGGTGCAGCGCGCCTACATGAACACCGAGGGCCACTGGTGGTCCGACCGGGTGGAAGCGCCCAGCGAGTTCCTGCAGCGCGCGCGCCTGGGTGGCATCGCACTGAAGCGCAACCAGAGCTGGCCCGGCCACACGGTCAGCTGGCGCTTCGACCGCGACGGTGCTGCCGAGCAGGTTGCGCTGCTGGTGCACGCGCCCTCGCGCGAACGCTTCACCGTGACCAGCCATAACCTGGGCACGCGCACCATCGCCGCCGACATGACCGGCTGGAACGTAGCCAGTGGCACCTGGCGCGTGCGCAGCGGCGTGGACGCCGATGGTGATGGCCGCATCGACGGCACCGCCGCCGAACGCAGCGTGCAGCTGGAAACCAGCGCCTCGGTACCGATGCAGTTCCGCCCGGGCCGCACCGAGGTGTTCGAGTTCGAGCGGATCAGTGCCGGCACGCCGGTGGAGACCCGCGCGGACCTGGGCATCGGCCGTGGCGACGTGCGCGTGGATGGCCGTCAGGTGCACGTGACCGTGCACAGCCTGGGCCATGCCGGCAGCGGCGTGGGTGTGGCGGTGCTGGAGGATGCGCGTGGCCGCGAGATCGCACGTACCGAGGTGCCGGCCATGGCCGCACCGGTGGATCTGCAGCCGAAGACGGTGGTGGTGTCGCTGCCGCTGCCGGCGGGTGACCGCAGTGCCCTGCGGGTGCGCGTGGCGCTGGCCGATGGTGGCGAGGAAGTGACCCGGTTGAACAACGTGGCCGACGTACTGCGTTGAGGAGGCGCACGGATGCGGCAACGCCCGGCGTTCGTAGAGTCGAGCTTGCTCGACTGCTCTTCGCATGGCACCAACAGCAGTCGAGCAAGCTCGACTCTACGAAGCGGCGCAGCGCCCAGCCGGTTGAACAACGTGGCCGACGTGCCGCGTTGATGGGAAGCGGTGCCGCCGGGCATGGCCCGGCGCTACCTGGGGCCTTACGCGGTCAGGCCGCGTCGGTCTCCATCATCTTCACCCGGCGCTGGTACCAGCCATCGTCGAGTGGATCGAACACGGCGCTGCGTTCCATCACCCCCTGGTACACATGCACCGACACTGCCACGTCGGTATCGCTGGCGTTGCGCAGCGTGTGGTACTCGTGCGGCGGGATCAGGCTGCCGGCGCTGCCGCGGTAGCCGTACAGGGCTTCCTGCGCGGCGAAGCGGTGGCGGTCGCCCTGCCGTTCCAGCAGCGCATACGGGGTGACAATCAGCTCGCCCTGCCAGACGCCTTCCACGCACCACATCGCATCGTGGTCGTGCAGCGGCGTGCCCTGCCCCGGGCCCCAGCACATGGCGATGACGCTGTAGCCCAGGGTGGGGCTGCGGTGCAGTTCGCGACGTGCGTAGTGGCCGTCCACCGGGCGGCGCACGCACGGCGGCAGTTCGATGAGCGGATCGATGATGGCCTCGCGCAGCACCTTCTGCAGGGCGTGGGTGATCAGCGCCGGATCCGCCAGGCAGACCGCGCCGTCGATGGCCGCCAGCAGGCGATCCCGTCCCGTGAACGGCAGTGGTGTGAACGTCGCTCCCATGTCGGCCAGTCTAGGCGAGCCGGGTTAACAGAATGTTTTCAGACCTTCATCTTTTCTAGATAATGTGAATTGCGACAACGTTAGGCGCAATTAGACGCAATTAAGCGATATTGCCGCCATCATGGCAGCAGCAGTGCGCGCAGCTCCGGCACCTCGCGCGCCAGTTCCGTGGCCACCAGGGTGGCGAACACCCGCGCGCCCTCGTCGCCCAGATGGGTGTAATCGAAGGCCTGCTTGGCCTGCCCCATCGGTTCCAGCGCGGCGTTCTGCACCGAAGCTGGCGCGCCGGCCAGGGCCGGGCTGGCGCCGACCGTGCTGCCGCCCAGGGCGCTGGCCACCTGCGCCTGCGTGGCGGGTGCCTGCGCAAGCCGCATCGCCGCTACCGGCCCCAGCGCCTGCACCAGGGCGCGGCTGCGGCCATGCAGGTCGACCAGCGGCACCTGCAGTTCGCGCGCCACCGCACGCACGCTGTCGGCCCACGGTGCCAGGTCGTCCACCAGCACACCATCGGCGAACTGGCGTCGGGTCAGGGGGGTCAGCAGCACCGGTTTGGCGCCGGCCGCGCGTACCTGCTGCACATAGCGGCGCAGGTTGTCGGGGAACTCATGCTGCAGGTCGGTCGAGCGCCCCGGCTTGCCGGGCTGGTCGTTGTGGCCGAACTGGATCAGCACCCAGGTGGCGGCGTAGCCCGGCGTGCGCATCTCCGCCTCGACCAGCGCCCACGAACCCTCGGCGCGATAGTTGTAGGTGCTGCGGCCACCGCGCGCCAGGTTCAGGCAGGCGGCGAACGAGGTCACGTGGTCGGCGCAGAAGGCCGGGCCCCAGCCGCCCTGCACGGCGGTGGTGGAATCGCCGACCAGTACGATCTTGCTGGCGCGGATCGGCGTGGGTGCCGGGCGGTCGCTGATCGACGGGTCGACCGCGGCGTGGGCCGCGCCGGCCACGGCCAGGGCAAACAGGACAGGCAGCAGGCGCATCTCAGGCAGTACCTCGTTGCAGGAAGGGGACGCGCTGGTAGAGCTCGCGCTCGCCACCGCGTGGGTCATCGGCGCCGCGGCTGCGCACGTCGAACAGCATCGTGCGCCGCTGCGGCAGGGTGTACGGGGCCCAGTCCGCCAGCCCGGCGTGGTTGGGGTCGCCGTGGCGGGCGAAGGCGATCAGCGCGTCGCTCATGGTCGCCGCCAGTGCACGTGCGTCTTCGCCACCGCCGGTGCGCGCCGTGGGCAGGCCGGCGTTGTCGAACACCAGCGGGATGTCCAGGGTGTGGAAGGCGCGCAGGCGTCCCTCTTCCACCGGCGAGGGCCAGTCGAGCTGGTAGGACCAGGTCGGCGCCGCCGCGGCCGGCTGCCGCGCACGCGCTTCCAGTTCTTCCAGCGCACCGCGCCAGGAGCGCCCGGCGGTGGTGGCGGCGAAGAACACCTCCGACGCCGTGTAGTGCGGATAGAGGCGGCGGTAGTGCTCGATCACCACCGACGGCAGCAGGTCGACGAACTGCTGCTTTTCCAGCTGCGCCGGCAGGGTGTTCCAGTCCAGCGCGAAGTTGCCCGGGTCGTTGCCGAGGAAGGCGCGGGTTTCATCGTGGGTGTTGCCGATCACCATCGGGATGGCGGCCGACTGTGCCGGTGCCTGTGGCCAGAATGGATGCACCGGCAGCACCACCTCGTCCAGCACCGGCCCGAAGTACAGCGCGGTGTCCTCCACCCGCGACGGATCGCGGGCACGGGTGGCGGCCAGCAGATCGGCTGCCGGCAGGCGCAGCAGCGCGGCCAGGTCCGGCGCGTGCACCGCCTCCATCGCCACCGCCGCGCGCTGTGCGGCCGCGCGTGGGCCGGCGGCGGTGACCTGCTGGCCGCTCATCGTCCACGCCCGCTGGAACAGGCCGCGTGCGGCCGGCATCGCCATCAGCGTGGCGATCTTGGCGCCGCCGCCGGACTGGCCGAACACGGTGATGTTGCCCGGGTCGCCGCCGAAGGTCGTGGCGTGCTCGCGCACCCACTGCAGCGCCTGCACCAGGTCCAGCTGGCCGGCATTGCCGGACGCGGCGTAGCGGGGGTCGCCCAGCGCGCCCAGGTACAGGTAGCCGAAGGTGTTCAGGCGATGGTTGAGGGTGACCACCACCACGTCGCCGCGCCGGCACAGCGCGCTGCCGTCGTACAGCGGATCGCTGCCGGAGCCGTTGTTGAAGCCGCCGCCATGGATGTAGACCAGCACCGGCCGCCGCGCGCGCGCATCCAGCGCCGGCGTCCACACGTTGAGGAACAGGCAGTCCTCGCTGCCGGGGCCTTCCGCGCCCCCCTGCGCTGCCGCCGCGCCGTACTCCAGTGCGTCGGCGATGCCGCGCCAGGCCACTTCGGGCCGCGGTGGCTGGAAGCGGTAGGCGGCCGTGTCCGCGCCGTAGCGCAGGCCGCGGAACACCAGCACGCCCTGTTCGCGCTGGCCGCGCACCCGCCCGCCACGCACCCGTGCCAGCACCTGGGCGTCATCGCGCGGGCCGGGTGCCGCCAGCGCGGCCGGCAGTGCCGCCACGGTGGCCGTGGCCAGTGCCCAGCGCGCGCTGTCGCGCAGGAAACGGCGGCGCTGCAGATCGTTCGGCGCGGTGTTCATCGGCTACCCCGGGGTCGGATCCCCTCGCCAGAGGAGAGGGGCTCTGACCCCACCCCCGTCTCACCCGCAGCTGCCAGCCACGCCTCCGCCAGCAGCGGCCACACCGCCAGCGTCGACCCCGCCGGCACGCGCATCCCGAAACCATGGCCACCGTGGGCGAACAGATGCAGCTCGTGCTCGACCCCGGCGGTGGCCAGTGCCGCAGCCATCAGCTCACTGTTGTGCACGCTCACCACGCGGTCGTCGTTGGCGTGGATCAGCAGGGTCGGCGGCATGTCCGCGCGCACCTGCTGCTGCATCGAATACTGCGCGGCCAGCGCCGCATCGGGGTGCTCGCCGAGCAGGCGCCCGCGCGAGCCACTGTGCGCATGCGCGCCCATGTCGATGACCGGATAGACCAGCACCGCGCGCGCCGGGCGCGCGCTCAGCCGGTCGATGGCATCGCGTGCCGGGTACACCGCGGTATCGAAACCAGTGGCGAGACGCGCGGCGACATGGCCGCCAGCGGAAAAGCCCATCACCGAGACGCTGCCGGCATCCAGACCGCGCCGCGCGGCCTGCTCGCGCACCACCCGCAGCGCGCGCTGCGCGTCGGCCAGCGCGGCCTGGCGGTCGCGGCCGGGCTGCGGCAGGCGGTAGCGCAGCACGAACAGGGTGTAGCCGGCGCGGTCCACCCATTCCGGCACCAGCGCACTGTCTTCCTTGTCGATCACCACGCGCTGGTAGCCGCCGCCGGGGATGACCAGCAGCGCGCGCCCGTTCGGCCGTGTCGGTGCATGCACCAGCAGGTAGGGCGCATCGACCTGGTCGACGTAGCGGTCGGGGTGGGCCGGGTTGCTGCTGCGCTCGACCACCCGCGCCGGCCGCGCCGGGCCCTGCTCGCCGGGAACCTGGCCGTCCGGCCACAGGGCGATCCGCTCGCCAGCCAGCTCCTGGCCGGGGCGTTCGTTGTCGCGCGGCGGCGCGGCGGTGGAGGTCAACGGCAGGGCCAGCAACAGCCCGCACAACAACAGCACGACAGGACGCAGACGCATGGCAGGCAACGGCTCCGGCAGGACGGGGACAGGGTGTCTGGTGCATCCGGTGGCAGCACGTGATGCGCTGCGGCTTGCACGATGACACCGGTTTACCATATACACCTCCTGCAGACGCTGTCGATGGGCAGTGCAACAAACACAGGGAGACCGTTCTTGAGCAACGAACACGGCACACATGGGCAGACGCCGCCGCCGGACGATGCGGCCGCGATCGCCCAGGCCTTCACCACCGCCCGCCGCGCCGGGCAGTCATTGGCCGCATTCCCGGGCACCATCCCGGACACCCTGGTGGGTGCCTACCAGGTGCAGGACCTCGCCATCGCCGCCTGGGATGACCGCGTGGTCGGCTGGAAGGTGGGCTACATCGCCGCCGAGCGCCGTGATGTCTCCGCGGATGACCGCCTGCTGGGCCCGGTTTTCTCTCGTCAACTGAAAAATGCTACCGGTGGAACAACGGACATTCCGGTGTTCGTCGGCGGCTTTGCCGCGGTCGAAGCGGAGTACGTGCTGGAGCTGTTGGAGGACGCTCCGGCCGGACAACTGCACTGGTCGCCGGAACAGGCTGAAGCCCTGCCCGCGCGCCTGTACATCGGCGTGGAAGTGGCCAGCAGCCCGCTGGCCACCATCAACGAACTCGGCCCGCGCGTGGTGGTGTCCGATTTCGGCAACAACAACGGCCTTGTGCTGGGGCCGGAGATCGTCGACTGGACCGCACGCGACGAAACCTCGCTGCGTGCCGAGACGCTGATCGAAGGCGAAGTGGTCGGTACCGGTGGTGCGACGCGCCTGCCCGGTGGCCTGCGCGCCGCCTATGCGTTCGCGCTGTCCCGTTCGGCGCTGCGTGGCCGGCCGCTGCGCAAGGGCGACCTGATCGCCACCGGCAACGCCACCGGCATCCATGACATCACCGCCGGGCAGACCGCGCTGGTGCGTTTCGCCGGCTTCGGCGACATTGCCTGCCGGGCCGTGCCAGCGGGATGACCGCCGGCCTGCCCTGGTGAACACGCGCGGGAGGGCGCAGATGATCACACGACGTAATTTCCTGGCCGGTGGCGCTGCAGCCCTGGCCACGCCGATGCTCGCGGCCTGTGGCCGCGGGCCGGCCGCTGGCGTGGACGGCGGCACCCTGCTGACCGCCACCGACGTGCACGTGGCCGACTACCCCACCGTCACCGCGGTGAAGTGGATCGGCGAGACGCTGGAACGCGAGACCAACGGCCGCCTGCGGCTGCGCCAGTACCACTCGGGCCAGCTTGGCCGCGAGTCGGAAGCGATCGACATGGCCCGCTTCGGTGCCATCGACATCACCCGCGTCTACGCCGGTGCGCTGAACAACGCCTTCCCGCTGACCCAGGCGCTGTGCCTGCCCTACGTGTTCAAGTCGGTGGCGCACCAGCGCGCCGCACTGGACGACGGCGTGGCCGAGGCCGTGCTGCGTGGCTTCGAAAGCCGCGACCTGGTCGGCCTGGCGATCTACGATTCCGGTGCGCGCTGCTTCTACAACACCAAGCATCCGATCGTTTCGCCGAAGGACCTGCATGGCCTGAAGCTGCGCGTGGCCTCCTCGGACATCTTCATCCAGCTGATGCGCCTGCTCGGTGCCAACCCCACGCCGATGTCGCTGGGCGATACGTTCTCCGGCATGGAAACGCACATGATCGATGGTGCCGAGAACAACATGCGCAGCTTCCACTCCAGCCGTCATTTCGAGGCCGCGCACTACTGGTCGCAGAGCGATCACTCCTACGCGCCGGATGTGCTGCTGATGTCGCGCGCCAGCTTCGAACGCCTTTCGCCGGATGACCGCCAGCTGCTGCTGCACACCGCGCGTGCTTCGGTGGGCGTGATGCGCGAACAGTGGGATGCATCGGAAAGCATTGCGCGCCGCGCGGTGCTCGACTTCGGGGTGAAAGCCAACGAAGTGGACATGCCCGCCTTCCGCGCCGCGGCCCAGCCGCTGCTGAAGGAGTACCTGCAACAGCCGGACATCGCCGCGCTGGTCGACCGCATCCGCGCTGCCTGAGGAACCTGCCATGACCGAGACCTTGTCGCCCGCCGCCGGGCCGGGACAGCGCCTGCTGGACCGCATCGCCGACATCGCCATCTACTGCGCCGTCGCCGCCCTGCTCGGGCTGGTGGTGGTGCAGGGCTGGCAGGTGTTCGCCCGCTACGTCATCAACGATTCGCCCAGCTGGACCGAGCCGGTCACCCTGCTGCTGCTGGCCACGGCGATGAGCCTGGGTGCGGCCTGTGGCGTGCACACCAACCGCCACTTCGGCTTCTTCCTGCTGCACGCCTACATGGGCCCCGGCCTGCGCCGCGCGGTGGACGTGCTGGTGCAGCTGGTGGTGGCGGTGCTGGGCGGCTTCATCGCCTTCTGGTCGGCCGACCTGCTGCTGGACGGGATGGACATCAAGACCGCCGGTGCCAACCTGCCGCAGAGCATCAACTACCTGCCGCTGGCGGTGGGTGGTGCGCTGATGGTGCTGTTCGCACTCAACCGTGCGTGGAAAGCGCTGCAGGCCAGCGACGCTGGCAGCGACGACGCTGAAGGAGATCGTTGACCCATGGGCATCACCATCCTGTTCGCCGTATTCGCCGTGCTGCTGCTGCTCGGCGTGCCGGTGGCCTACGCACTGGCCGCGGCCGCGCTGGCCACCCTGCTCTATCTGGACATCCCCAGCATCGTGCTGGTGCAGCAGATCTCGGCCGGCACCGGCTCGGCCTCGCTGATCGCCATTCCACTGTTCATCTTCGCCGGTGAAATCATGATGCGCGGCGGCATCTCCGAGCGCCTGATCGCACTGGCGTCTTCGCTGGTCGGCCGCATGCGCGGTGGCCTCGGCCAGGTGTCGATCCTGTCGTCGCTGTTCTTCGGCGGCGTGTCCGGTTCGGCCATCGCCGATGTCTCGGCGGTCGGCGGCACGATGATCCCGCAGATGGTCAAGCGCGGCTACGACCGCGATTTCGCGGTGAACGTCAGCATCACCGCCGCGCTGGTGGCGCTGCTGGTGCCGCCCTCGCACAACCTGATCCTGTTCTCGGCCGCGGCCGGTGGTGGCCTGTCCATCGCGGATCTGTTCGCCGCAGGCATCGTGCCGGCACTGCTGATGACCGTCGCCCTGATGCTGACCGGCTACGCCGTGGCACGCCGCCGCGGCTATGGCGTGGAAATCTTCCCGGGCTGGCGCGCGGTGCTGCTGCGCGTGATCTCCGCCCTGCCCGGCCTGGGCCTGGTGGCGCTGATCTTCGTCGGTATCCGTGCCGGCATCTTCACCGCCGTGGAGAGCGCGGCCATCGCCGTGGTCTACGCCCTGCTGGTGACCACCGTGCTGTATCGCCAGCTGCGCTGGCGCGAATTCTTCGACACGGTCATCCATGCCGCGCGCAGCACCGGTGTCATCCTGTTCGTCATCGCCACCGCTGCGGTGTTCGGCTGGCTGCTCGCCTACCTGCAGGTGCCGACCGCTGCGGTGGACTTCCTGCAGTCGTTCGCGCACAGCCAGTTCATGGTGCTGCTGATGATCGTGGTGATGCTGCTGCTGCTGGGCACCTTCATGGACCTGGCGCCGATGATCCTGATCTGCACGCCGATCTTCCTGCCGGTGGCCAAGGCCTATGGCATCGATCCGATCCACTTCGGCCTGGTGCTGGTACTGACCGGTGGCCTCGGCCTGGTGACGCCGCCAGTGGGCTCGGTGCTGTTCATCGGTACGTCGATCGGCAAGATCACTGTCGGCCAGAGCATGCGCACCATCTGGCCGTTCTGGTTCGCCGCGCTGGCGGTGCTGCTGATCGTCACCTTCTTCCCGCAGCTGTCGCTGTGGCTGCCGGCCGCGTTGCGCGCATGATCCGGCGCCGCGCGCTGCCGCTGCTGCTGGGTGTGGGCATGGCCGCCACGGCGGCCCATGCCGCGCCGCCGGCGGCAACGTCTGCCATCCCGGTGGGCAGCTTCAACGACGGGGTAAACCACTGGCGCAGCGGCCATGCGGACGCTTACGCGCGGTTGGAACCGCAGCAGTACCGGGAAATCGCCGACAACCTGCTGTTGCTGCAACGCCGCTCCGGCGGCTGGCCGGTCAACCAGGACCCGCTGCGGGTGCTGGACGCCGACGCGCGCGCGGCGGCCCGCGCGGCCCAGGATGAGCCCGGCGGCAGCTTCGACAACCGCACCACCTATACCCAGGTCGATTACCTCGCCGAAGCCTTCGCCCGCAGCAACGACCGCCGCTATCGCGATGCCGCACTGCGCGGGTTGGATTTCATCCTCGACCAGCAGATCCGCAGTTGTGGCGGCTGGCCACATTCGGTGCCGGCGCGCACCGATTACCACGACCGCATCACCTTCGCCGACGACGTCACCAGCGGCGTGCTGACCACCCTGCGCCAGGTGCAGGACGCACCGCGCTTCGCTTTCGTCGACGCCGCGCGCCGCGCGCGGGTGGCCGCGGCGGTGCAGCGCGGCGATGCCTGCCTGCTGCGCCTGCAGGTACGCCAGCACGGCCAGCCGACGCTCTGGGCCGGCCAGTACGATGCCACCACGCTGCAGCCGGCGCCCGGACGCAGATTCGAACTGGCCGCGCTGGTGACCGACGAAAGCGTGGGCGTGGTGCGCTACCTGATGTCCATCCCCGATCCGTCGCCGCAGACGGTGCAGGCCATCGAGGGCGCGCTGGCGTGGTTCCAGGCCAACGCCCTGCACGGCCTGCGCCTGCAGACCGTCGACGCACCGGCCGAACAGTTCGCCCACCACCGCAGCACCGTGGATCGCCGCCTGCTGGCCGACCCGGCCGCACCGCTGCTGTGGGGCCGCTTCCACGACCTGGCCGACAGCAGCGTGGTGCTGGCCAACCGACAGGGCGAACGCCTGCAGACCTATGAACAGGTCGGCCGCGAGCGCCGCACCGGCTACCACTGGTATGGCACCTGGCCGCAGGCCCTGCTCGACCGCGACGCGCCCGCCTGGCGCGCCCGCATTGGCCGCCCTGCCCCCTGACTTTGACACTGCACCCGCACCACGGAGGAACCCGATGCTGTCGCGCACCGCTCTGAAGTCCCTGCTTGCCGCTACCCTGCTGCTGGCCGTGCCCGCCCTCGCGCAAGCGCAGGCGCAGGCACCCGCCACGTCGTGGAAGCGTGGCATCGAGAACCAGCGCCAGGCCGACCTCGGCGACGGCACCTTCCTCAACCCGGTGTTCGCCGGTGACCGCCCCGATCCGTCGGTGCTGAAGGACGGCCAGGACTACTACCTCACCCTGTCCTCGTTCGATGCCTACCCCGGCCTGCCGATCTGGCATTCGCGCGACCTGGTGAACTGGCAGCCGCTGGGCCATGCGATCACGAAGAACGTGGGCGCGATCTGGGCGCCGGACATCGTCAAGCACGAGGGCCGCTACTACATCTATTTCCCGGCCCGCACCGGCGACAGCCGCAGCAACTTCGTGGTCTGGGCCGACAGCATCAAGGGGCCGTGGAGCGAGCCGATCGACATCGGCCTGGGCGGCTACATCGACCCCGGCCATGCCGTGGGCGAGGATGGCAAGCGCTACCTGTTCCTCAGTGGCGGCGACTACGTGCAGCTGGCCGACGACGGTCTGAGCGTGGTCGGTACGCCGAAGCACGTCTACGACGGCTGGAAGTACCCGCAGAGCTGGGACGTGGAGGCCTATGCGCAGGAAGGCCCGAAGATCCACTTCCGCGATGGCTGGTACTACATGACCACCGCCGTGGGCGGCACCGCCGGCCCGCCGACCGGGCACATGGTGATCACCGCGCGCTCGCGCTCGATCCATGGGCCGTGGGTGAACGCGCCCAACAACCCGATCATGCGCACCCAGTCGGCCGCCGAACCCTGGTGGTCGCGCGGCCATGCCACGGTGATCGAAGGCACCGACGGGCGCTGGTGGATGATGTACCACGGCTACGAGAACGGGTACTGGACGCTGGGCCGGCAGGCCCTGCTGGAGCCGATCGAGTGGACCGCCGATGGCTGGTTCGTGGCCAAGGGCGGCGACCTCGGCCAGCCACTGCGCAAGCCCTCCGGTGAATCGGTGGGCACGCATGGCATGGCCCTGTCCGACGACTTCCGCGGCAAGGCGCTCGGCCCGCAGTGGTCGTTCTTCAACCCGGCCCAGGACGAGTACCGGCGGCTGGGCTTCAGCGGCCAGGGGCTGGTGCTGCAGGGCAAGGGCGAGACCCCGCGCGACAGCTCGCCGCTGACCGCCATCGCCGGCGACAAGGCCTACCAGTTCGAGGTGGAGATGGACATCGCCCCGGGCGCGGTGGGCGGCGCCCTGCTGTTCTACAGCGACCGCCTGTACGTGGGCGTGGGCAGCAACGGCGAGAAGTTCATCATGCACCGCTACGGCGAGGAGCGCCCCACCCGCTTGGCGGCCAGCGCAAAGGGCGGCAAGCTGTGGCTGCGGGTGACCAACAACCGCCACATCGTGACGATCCACTCCAGCACCGATGGCCAGCGCTGGGAGAAGTACCCGGTTCAGATGGAAGTGTCCGGTTACCATCACAATGTGGCTGGCAAGTTCCTGGCACTGAAACCGGCGCTGTATGCGGCCGGCGACGGTGCGGTAACCTTCCGCAGCTTCCGCTATCGCGCGCTGGACTGAGCGCGCGCTGGAATCCCCAGACTTACCGGGTTCACTACATGTCAGTGCGCAACAAGAACGATGCCGCCACGCCGGCATTGGCGAAGGGCAAGGCCGCCACGATCAACGACATCGCGCGACTGTCGGGAGTATCGAAGAAAACGGTTTCACGGATCATCAACAACTCGCCCCTGGTGCGCAAGGACACGCGCGACAAGGTCGAGGCGCTGATGCGCGAGGTCGGCTATACGCCCGATCCGCTGGCCCGTGGCCTGGCCTTCCGCCGCTCCTTCCTGATCGGCATGGTCTACGACAACCCGACCGCCCAGTACATCGTGGACATGCAGTACGGCGCCCTGGACGCGCTGCGCGGTTCCAGCTTCGAACTGGTCGTGCACCCCTGCGACAGCCGCAGCCCGGGCTACATCGACGGCGTGCGCCGCTTCGTGCAGCAGCAGAAGCTGCACGGGGTGATCCTGGTGCCGCGTGCCTCCGAAGACCAGGCGCTGGCCGACATGCTGGACGAGATCGGCTGCCGCTTCACCCGCGTGGCCGCGCTGCCGCTGGATGAAACCTCGCAGATGGTGGTCACCCACGACCGCGACGGTGCGGCCGAAGCGGCTGATTACCTGCTTTCGCTGGGCCACCGCGAGATCGCCCTGGTGACCGGCCCCAGCGCCTATCGTTCGGCGCACGAACGCACCGCCGGCTTCATCGACGCGCTGGCCCAGCGCGGCATCGAGCTGCCGAAGGACCGCATCATCGAGGCCGGCTACACCTTCGAATCGGGCGTGGCCGCCGCCGAGAAGCTGCTGCTGGGCAAGCGCCGGCCGACCGCCATCTTCACCGGCAACGATGAAATGGCCGCCGGCATCTACAAGGTGGCGCTGCGTGCGGGCATCAACATCCCGCGCCAGCTGTCCATCGTCGGCTACGACGACAGCCCGCTGGCCTCGCGCCTGTGGCCGTCGCTGACCTCGGTGCGCCGCCATACCCGCGACACCGGCCGCACCGCCGCGGCGATGCTGATCCAGCCCGACAGCCAGGCCGCGCTGCAGATCGCCAGCGTGCGCCCGCACCTGATCGTCCGCGACTCCTGCCAGCCGCCGGAGGATTGATGCCTGCGGCATCAGTCCTGTAGGTCGCGACCGTTGGTCGCGACACCTTAGGGCCTCAATCCGGTAGGTCACGACCGTTGGTCGTGACACTTCGCCTGCCTGCCCCCCAACCACCCCACCCCACCCGGCCAGCCCCGCTATCGTGCGGCGCAAAATGACACCGGTTACCAACGTCGCTAGAATCGACCACGAACCGCGCCGGGGCCGAACCCTTCGGCCCGCCCCCTGCTCTGGAGAAGCCATGTACTGCAAGACCCACTACGCCACCCATCCCGACGCCATCAAGGGCGCCAGCAACGACCAGCTGCGCGAGCTGTACCTGCTCGACGGCCTGTTCAATGCCGGCCAGGTGACCCTGAAGTACACCCACTACGAGCGCTTCGTGCTCGGCGGCGCGGCCCCGGTCGATGCCCCGCTGGCCCTGCCGGCACAGACCGAACCGGCCTCGGCCGCTGGCCACCCGTTCCTGGAGCGCCGCGAGCTGGGCGTGATCAACGTCGGCAGCGGCACCGGTACGGTCACCGTCGACGGCACCGTCTACACGCTGGGGCCGAAGGACGGCCTGTACGTGGCGATGGGCAGCAAGGACGTCGTGTTCGCTTCGCAGGACGCCGCCAATCCGGCGCAGTTCTACCTGGCCTCGACCCCGGCCCATGCGCGCTTCGAAACCAAGCAGCTGTCGATCAAGGATGCCGTGGCGCTGGACCGCGGCGCGCTGGAAACCAGCAACGAGCGCACCATCTACCAGTACATCGTGCCGGCCACCTGCCAGTCCTCGCAGCTGCTGCTGGGCCTGACCGTGCTCAAGCCGGGCAGCGTCTGGAACACCATGCCGCCGCACCTGCACGACCGCCGCAGCGAAATCTATTTCTACTTCGACCTGGGCGCCAACGACCGCGTCTACCACTTCATGGGCGAACCGGACGCGCAGCGCCACATCGTCATGCAGAACAACGAAGCCGTGGTGTCGCCGCCGTGGTCGATCCACATGGGTGCCGGTACCAGCAACTACGCCTTCATCTGGGCGATGGGTGGCGAGAACCTGGATTACACCGACATGCACGTGCTGGACATCTGCCAGCTCAAGTAAGCCCTGCCCGGCCGCCGCGCACTGTGTGCCGGCGGCCGTCGCCGCACTCCCCGCTCGCCTCTACCAAGGAACGCATACGCAATGGCCAATCCCTTCAGCCTGGAAGGCAAAGTCGCTCTGGTAACCGGTGGTAATACCGGCCTGGGCCAGGGCATCGCCGTGGCACTGGCTGCCGCTGGCGCCGACGTCGCCGTGGCCGGAATCGCCCCGCCCACCGAGACCATCGAAAAGATCACCGCGCTGGGCCGCCGCTGCCTGGCCATCGAAGCCAACCTGATCAGCATCGAGCCGGTGGCGCGCGTGGTGCGCGAAACCATCGAAGGCCTGGGCGGGCTGGACATCCTGGTCAACAACGCCGGCCTGATCCGCCGCGCCGATGCGGTGGATTTCAGCGAGCAGGACTGGGATGACGTGATGAACGTCAACATCAAGTCTGCGTTCTTCATCTCGCAGGCGGCCGGCCGCCACTTCATCGAACAGGGCCACGGCAAGATCATCAACATCGCCTCGATGCTGTCGTTCCAGGGCGGCGTCCGCGTGCCGTCGTACACCGCCAGCAAGAGCGGCATCGCCGGTATCACCCGTCTGCTGGCCAACGAGTGGGCGGGCAAGGGCGTGAACATCAATGCCATCGCGCCGGGCTACATGGCCACCGACAACACGGCCGCCCTGCGTGCCGATGCGGACCGCAACAAGGCGATTCTCGAGCGCATTCCGGCAGGCCGCTGGGGCAACCCGGAAGACCTGGCCGGTGCGGCGGTGTTCCTGGCGTCGTCGGCATCGGATTACATCAACGGTGCCGTGCTGCCGGTCGATGGTGGCTGGCTGGCGCGCTGAGGCGCACCGGTCTGTAGCGCCGAGCCCATGCTCGGCTGTCGCGCTCTGATCGAAAAACAGCCGAGCATGGCTCGGCTCTACAGGAGTGCCGCGATGCGAAGGCTGTTGCTGCTGTTGCTGCTCTCGTGCACCACCGCGCAGGCGGCGCCGGTGCGGCTGTTCATCGCGGGCGATTCCACCGCCGCCGAGTACGGGCCGGAACGTGCGCCGCAGGCGGGCTGGGGCCAGGCGCTGCAGAGCTACCTGGACCCGGCGCGCTTCGAAGTACACAACCACGCCAAGGGCGGGCGCAGCACGCGCAGCTTCATCGACGAAGGGCGCCTGGAGGCGATCGCCAGCGAGCTGCGCCGCGGCGACGTGCTGCTGATCCAGTTCGGTCACAACGACGCGAAGTTCGAAGACCGCACGCGTTATACCGATCCGGACACCGACTACCCGCGTTTGCTGATGCGCTATGTGCAGGTGGCGCGCGACAAGGCCGCCACGCCGGTGCTGGTCACGCCGGTGGCGCGGCTGCTGTACGACTTCGGTTCACTGCTGGATACGCACGCGCGCTACACGCTGGCGATGCAGCAGCTGGCGGCGCGCGAGCACGTCGCGCTGATCGAGCTCAACGACCGCAGCACGCGCTGGATCCGTGCACTGGGCGAGCAGGGCGCACGTCCGTACTTCCTGTTCGTGCCCGAGCAGAACAAGGCCGACGGCACTCATTTCAGCGTGGCCGGTGCCAATGCGGTGGCCTGCCTGGTGCTGCGCGAGGCGGTGCCGCTGCTGCCGGCGCTGCAACCGGCGCTGGTGCGTGACATCGACTGCGATGTGATGGGCGCAGGGCAGGGCGCCGATGCGCAGCGACCCTCGCAGGTGCTGCATGAAGACACGGTTGCACGCATGCAGCCGGGCCCGCATGGCGGCGCCGGGCCGACCACCGTGTACCCGTTCTTCGCCGATGCGACGGACCTGCCGTTCGTGCTGCGCAAGCGCGTGCTGCACAAGGGCGCCGGCATCGGCCTGCACCCGCAGCACAAGGATGAGATCTATTACATCGTGAGCGGGCAGGGCAGCTACGTGCTGGATGGCAAGCAGCACGACGTGCGCGCGGGCCACGCGCTGCTGACCCGCACGGGCAGCACGCATGCGCTGCAGCAGGTGGGTGAGGAGGATCTGGTGGTGCTGCTGGCGTACCCGCGGTGATCCTGTAGAGCCGAGCCTGCGCTCGGCTGCTTCGGTCGATGCGGCCGCCGCGCTCGGCAAAAATGGATGGATGCACTAAGAGTCGATGACAAGGAATTCATCGGCTCGCTGCAGCATTTCCCTGATGACATCCTCTTCATCGAACTTCTGAAAAAGCGGAAGCTCGTCGTACTGGCCAAATTTGTCGGCCGCAATGAAGTGCCCGCGGAATACAACCATCCTCACTTCAGGTCGCGATGCAGCGACCTGTTTTCTAGCAGGCGCCCACGATGAGGATTCATCACTGAACGGCAGGTTGCCGATACGCGGCCATCTACCCGTCTTCAGAGCATCCTGAAAAAGGAATACGTCCAGCACGCTGCCCACAGTGGGTATCTGCGCGATGGAAAGAATGCGTGCTTTGGAGATGACAGGGAGAATACCGACATCCACATCCTGATATGCCCGGATGTAGCCGAAGCTCTGCTGCTCGGCATCCAATGGAACTGCAAAGATGTCTCCAGCGGCGACACGTACGCGCTTCCTGGACTTCGTTTCAACTCTCGTTTGCATTAGCGAGCTATCTCTGATGGCCGACCTTCAAGCCAGAGCGAAGGTCATGCACCGACAACGATCATTCGAGCGTTGTCGCTCCGAGGCTTCCATGTGCCAAGGGCATCGGATCGAACGGGACAGCACGCAACATTGCTACGGTCCAAGACTGAGATTCAAGGCCAATTGCGACATCGCATCAAACCAGACGTGCCTAGTGTGGCCAGTCAGGTTATCAACGGCTCCGGGCCGAAATGCTTCAGCCCCAGCCGCGCCAGGTCTTCCGGCCGCTCGAAATAGGCTTCGTCGAAGGCGTGCAGGGCGGCCTGCTCATCCTCGGTCATCGCGCCGTACAGGTCGTGCAGCTGTTTGATCGCCGGGTCGTCCTCCAGCCGGTCCAGCAGCCCGCGCATGCCCGCCAGGATCGCGTGGGTCTGCACCGCGCCCATCGCCTGCAGCGCACGCAGCGCCAGCTGGCAGGTCGGGTCGCCCCAGTTGCACAGGAACTGCATGAAGCCGCCGTTGTTGATGTCCGCTTCCATGCGCCACAGCGCCAACAGCTGCTGGTCTTCGTCGGACAGCGCATCCAGCGTCCACGCAGCTGCCTTCAGGCGCGCCAGCGCGGCCTCGTAGCGGTCATCCCACACCTGGTTGGGGATATCGACCACGCCTGTCTCGCTAGGCGGCAGCAGCGCCGGCCAGTTCACGCCCAGGCCGTTGGCGGTGGCAACCCAGTGCGCGCGCTGTTCGGCCGAGGCTTCAAACAGCGCGGGCGTCCAGCGCAGTGGCTGGCGGGTGCGGCGGCCATCGGCCAGGGTCAGCAGGATGAAGTCGTCGTTGAAGGCGACGTCGGTTACGCGCAGGCCGGCAAATTCTTCAGTCATGCCGTGGAGGATACCCGCGCGGCAGCGCGCCTCACACGTCGCCGCCGTCCGCCCAACCCTCACCCGTACCGGCCTGGAACACGTGGTCGTCGGCCTGCACGTCACCGGCCGGCAGGTGCGCCTGGTCGGCCAGTGCGGCGTAGATCGGGGTGAAGTCCGGCGACGTCGCCTGCATCAGCTGCTCGAAGCTGTCGATGACGAAGTAGGTCTTCTGGAAGGTGTCGATGCGGTACTTCGTGCGCATGATCCGCTGCAGGTCGAAGCCGATGCGGTTGGGCGCGGCCGATTCCAGCGAGTACAGCGATTCGCCCTTGGACGAGACGATGCCGGCGCCGTAGATGCGCAGGCCGTCGGCGGTGTCGATCAGGCCGAACTCCACCGTGTACCAGTACAGGCGGGTCAGGTTCTGCAGCGCGTCCGGGCCGATCGCGTGGGCTTTGACGCCGCCGCGGCCGTAGGCCTCCATGAAGTCGGCGAACACCGGGTTCATCAGCAGCGGCACATGGCCGAACAGGTCATGGAACAGGTCCGGTTCGGCGATGTAGTCGATCTGGTCCGGGCGGCGGATCCACCAGGTCACCGGGAAGCGGCGGTTGGCCAGGTGGTCGAAGAAATCCAGTTCCGGCAGCAGGCCTTCCACGCCCACCAGGGTCCAGCCGGTGGCCGCGCCCAGCACTTCGTTGAGCTGGTCGAAGCGCGGGATCATGTGCGCGTTCATGCCCATCTCGTCCTGCGCGTCCAGAAACTCCTGGCAGGCGCGGCCGACCAGCAGCTCGCGCTGGCGCTGGTACAGCCTGCTCCAGGTGGCGTGGTCGTCGGCGGTATAGGTCTCCCACGGTTGCTCGACGAGCGCGGTGGTGTACACCGGCACGTAGCCCTTGTCGGTCTGCTGGTGTTCGACACGGCGCGGCTGGGCGAGGTCCATCGGGCACTCCTTGAAGGGATACCGGTGATGCTAGGGCAGGGCGCGCGCAACAGGGTTGCAAAAGTTGCGCGTAACAGGCCTCGTGGCGCAATATCCTTGCGTACTCACCGTGTTGCGGAGCAGCAATGGCCGGAGAAGTCCAGTTCGATCGCACGGATATACGCCTGTTGGCCGAGATCCAGCGTGATGGTCGCGCCACCAACGCGGAGTTGGCGACGCGGGTGAACCTGTCGCCGTCGGCCTGCCTGCGCCGCCTGCAGCGGCTGGAAAGCGAAGGGGTGATCGTCGGCTACGGCGCGCGCCTGGAGCCGCGCCAGCTGCGCCTGGGCCTGCAGGCCTTCGTCCGCGTGCAGCTGGAAAAGCACGACCAGGCCGCCATCGGCCACTTCGTGGACAGCGTCCAAGGCTGGGATGAGGTGGTGGCCTGCCATGCCCTGACCGGCGACATGGACTACCTGCTGCACGTCTACGTGCGCGACCTTGAACACTTCTCGCGCTTCCTGCTGGACAGGCTGCTCAACGCCGGCGGCGTGGCCGATGCCAATTCCAGCTTCGTGCTGCGCACGGTGAAGGGCTTCCAGGCGCTGCCGCTGTCGCAGCTGGAATGAACGGCCGCCGCGATTTGACGGCGCCGGGCGGGTAGCCGAGCATCACCGCCCTGCGCGCGCCGCAGCGTTCCTTTCCGGTTCCAGGCATGTCCGAACTCCAGCACCCGGTGCTTACCACCACCTTCCTGCCGCTGCAGCGCAAGTCGCTGGCGCGCTACATCGCCCATGGCACGCCGCCGCAGACCGCGCTGGAACAGGCCGGGCTGATGGCCGCGCAGCTGTGCCGCGCGCGCCTGCACACACCCGCGGAAATCGAGCGCCTGCTGCACGAGGCCTGCGCGCTGTTTGCCAGCCATGACGGCGCGGCGGCGCAGCTTGCTGGCGCCGGCGGCGGTGGCCAGCCGGAACTGGATGCCTGGCTGGCCGCGCTGGCCGCCCACGGCGTGCTGCTGGCTCCGGCGGAGATCCTGCAGGACTTCACTGTGCAGTCGCCCAGCGACTACCCCGGCCTGGCCCTGCAGCAGGCCTGCCAGGAAACCCTGGCCGAACATGAGATCCGTTTCCCGGCCGCGTTCGCCAGCGATGATGAGGACGACGACCAGGACGAGGCCGTTGCCAGCGATGCGCGGGCGGTCGAACACCATGGCCTGTACACCTCCGAGCAGGCCCGCGTGCTGCGGGCGATCGCCGCCAACCCGGACGAACTGATCGACCTCGATGGCTACGCTGGTACCGGCAAGGGCCATCTGGTGCTGGCGCTGATGGACGCGCGGCCGGGCCGCTACACCTACATCGCGCCGTCGCGCGGGCAGGTCGAAGCCTTTCGCGCCCGCGTGCCGGCCAGCACGGCGGTGCGCCTGCTGACCCAGATCGAATTCGCCAACCGCGTGGCCCAGCACGCCGCGCGCAGTGGCCAGACCGGCGGTTTCATCGCCAGCTACCGGCGCAGCACCCGCACCCCGCGCGAGATCGCCGGCCGCATCGGCCTGCAGGGCATCGGCGGGCGCAGCCCGGAGCAGGTGCTGCTGACCGCTTTCGAGGCCATCAACCGCTGGTGCGCATCCTCCGCACCGCGCATGGCGTTCCAGCATTTCGATCGTTCGGTGCCGGCCGCGATGCTCGACGTGGCGCCCTATCTGGCCGCAGCGGAGCACGTCTGGCGCAGCATGTTCGATGCCGAGCTGCAGCGCGGTGCATTGCTCAGCCTCAGCCCCGCGCACATCGGCAAATGGCTGGCGCTGCGCGGCGTCACCCCGCCACAGGACATGGGCATGCTGCTGGTGGACGAGGCGCACGACCTGAGCCCGTCATGGAAGCAGCTGCTGGCCGGTCACGCCCCGGGTGTGGTCAGCCTGGGCGATCCGCACCAGTGCCTGTCCGGCACCGTGCCGCGCTGGGCCGCGTCGAAAGTGCTGGAAATGCACCAGTCGGTGCGCCAGGGCAACCAGGTCGATGGCCTGGTCAACCAGGCGCTGGCGCTGGACGGCCTGGGCCAGGACAGCGGTCCGTTCGTCGGTGCCGCCGACCGCGCCACCGGCGTGCTGCACTACCGCGACTGGTCGCAGGTGCCACGCGAAGGCCTGCGCATCCACGGCAACGTCGCCGATCTGGCCCTGGATGCCGCACAGCTGCACGCGCACGGGTTGCGACCCTACCTGCACCCGGCATCGCTGCGCGCGCTGCGCAGCGCGTTGCAGGGGCCGCTGGATGCATGGCGCCGTCGCGACAGCGGGTCGAACCAGACGCAGGAGCGTTTCCTGTCCACACAGGCCGGCGAAGGGCAGGGCGCACTGCAGGCGTTGTTCGCCTCCGCCGACCGCGTGCAGTCACTGCTGCAGGCACTGGATGACCAGGACACGCCCGCCGATGGGCGCGTGGTGCTGTGCCTGGCCGAACACGCGAAGAACCTGCAGTTCGACGTGGTCTCGCTGTCGCCGGGGTGCTTCAGTGCGGGGCAGGGCGCGCGCATCTGGCATAACCCGGTGCGCGCGGTGTACCTGGCATTGACCCGTGCCCGCCGCCAGCTGCACGTGCCGACCGATGGCATGGAACAGCTGCAGCACACCGCGGCGCTGCAGGAACAGGCGCGCCAGGCCCGCAGGCGCGAGCGGCAGCAGGCCAGCGGTTACCGGCCTGCGCGTTAGGACACGATCACGCGCCGCTCAGCAGCGGCGCGCCGGAACATTCAGCACTTTTCCTTGCGACCCACCAGCTTGCCCAGGCGCGAGGGCTCATCGCACTTCGGCACCACCGGTGCGGCCGGTGCCAGCGCAGCGGCGCGTGCCTTCTGCATCTGCTGGATCTTCGCGCGGATCTGCGGCATCGCCGCCATCGCGGCCTTCTCGCCTTCGAGGATGGCGGTGCCACGCTGGCTGAAATCGGCGGCGCCGATGTCCAGCACCTTCGGCCGGATGACGATGTCGGCGCGTGCCAGTTCCTGCTCGCCCAGGCGCTGGCCCATGATCGAGATCGACTGGTTGACGATGCCCAGCATGCCGGTCGGCGCCTTGCCGCTGGCCTTGCTGGAGATGTCCACGGCGATGACGAACTCGGCGCCCAGCTGGCGCGCGGCATCGACCGGCACCGGGCTGACCACGCCACCGTCGATGTAGTTGCGGCCACCGATCTTCACCGGCTCGAACACGCCGGGGATGCTGCTGGACGCGCGCACGGCCTGGCCGACGTTGCCGCGCACGAAGATCGCGCGCTCGCCGGTTTCCAGCTGGGTGGCGACCGCGGCGAACGGCTTCTTCAGCTTCTCGGCCGGGCGGTTGGCCACCTGTTCGTTGACGTAGTCCTGCAGCTTCTGGCCCTGCACCAGGCCGCCGGAGAACAGGCGCACGTCGCGGATGCTGGCTTCATCCAGTGCCACGGCCTTGCTCTGCATCTGGAACGCGTCCATGCCGCTGGCATACAGCGCGCCGACCACGCTGCCGGCGCTGGTGCCCGACACCACCACCGGTTCGAAGCCGTTGGCTTCCAGCATCTTGATCACGCCGATGTGGGCAAAGCCCTTGGCCGCACCACCACCGAGGGCGATGCCGATCTTGATCGGCTTGGCCTGCGGTACCAGGGTCGGCTGCGGCGGCGGAGTGGGGCGGACCTCTTCGCCACCGCAACCGGCCAGCAGGCCGAGCAGGGCGACGGACAGCAGCACGCGGGGGCGGAACAGGCTCATCGGCAATGCGCTCGGGGCGCCGGATTCAGGAAAGGGCGCCAGCATACCGAAGGTGCAAAATCCGTGGGTAGCGCCGGGCCATGCCCGGCGGATGGTTCAGGTGCCGCTGTGCTCGCCGGGCATGGCCCGGCGCTACCGTGCAGGGTCAGAACCGGTTGTCGCCGCCCAGCGTGCGGCCCAGGCCACCCAGGATCGAGCCTTCGCCACGGCTCTGGCCGCCACCCTGCGGCGCGGCCATCCACATGCGCCCGGCCAGGCGCGAGAACGGCAGCGACTGCAGCCAGACCTTGCCCGGTCCGGTCAGGGTGGCCAGGAACACGCCCTCGCCACCGAACAGCATGCTCTTGATGCCGGTGACCCGGCGCACGTCCATTTCCACCGTCGGGTGGTAGGCCACCACGCAGCCGGTATCGACGTCCAGCCGCTCGCCGGCAGCCAATTCGCGCTCGATCACGCAACCGCCGGCATGGATGAAGACCCAGCCGTCGCCTTCCAGCTTCTGCATGACGAAGCCTTCGCCGCCGAACAGCCCGGTCATGATCCTGCGCTGGAACTGCACGCCGATGCGCACGCCGCGCGCGCCGGCCAGGAAGCTGTCCTTCTGGCAGATCAGGCGTCCGCCGTGCTGGTCCAGCTTCATCGGCAGCACCGTGCCGGGGTAGGGCGCGGCGAAGGCGACCTTGCCGCGGCCGGTGCCGGTCTGGGTGTAGACGGTGGCGAACAGGCTTTCGCCGGTCACCACGCGGCGGCCGGCGGCCATCACCTTGCCCATGAAGCCGCTGCTGGCCTGCGAACCGTCGCCGAACACGGTGTCCATCTGCACCGTGGATTCCTTGAACATCAGCGCGCCGGCTTCGGCGATCGCACTTTCACCCGGGTCCAGGCCGATTTCCACGAACTGCATTTCATGGCCGACGATGCGGAAATCGATCGGATCACCGTGACCGCCGCTGCTGCTGACCGTCTCGGTTGCGGCCGGTGCGGCAGCGGGCAGGACCGGCGGTGCAGGGGCGGGTGCGGCAGGCGCCGCCGTTGCCGCAGACCCCTGCAGGACGCTGATTTCGGACACGGGTGTCCACCCTTCCAGGCCTTGGCGCCAGGCCAGCGCGTGCGGGTTGGCCTGCGCAAAATGGCGCGCGGCGTCCTCGTCGAGGGGGCCGATCCGCTCGGCTTGGCCGGCAGCATGGAAGTACCACTGGGTCATCGCAGCAGCTCTCTGGCAAGGGGAAATACCGAGTCTAGCGGCCCGCCGGGTGCCCTGCCGGTGAGGGGCAATGAACGATCGGCATTTGCGACGCAGGTGCTGTATTGCAACAATTATCTGGTAGCGCCGTTTCACCACCCCTCCAAACACAGCCTACCGCCATGTCTCCGACCCGCACTTTCCGTGGCCGCACTCCGGTCGCGCGTCCCCTCGTTGCCGCTCTTTCCGCCCTGCTGCCGCTGGTAGCAGCCGCCCAGGAAACCCCTGCTGCCAAGGATCCGGTTGCCCTCGATGCCCTCCAGGTCACCGCGCAGCGCCGCGTCGAGAACGCCAAGGACGTGCCGGTCGCGATCACCGCGATCCAGGGCGAGAAGCTGGATGTGCTCGGCTCCGCCGGCGACGACATCCGCTTCCTGTCCGCGCGCGTGCCGAGCCTGAACATCGAATCGTCGTACGGCCGTGCCTTCCCGCGCTTCTACATCCGCGGCCTGGGCAACACCGACTTCGATCTCAACGCTTCGCAGCCGGTGTCGCTGGTGTACGACGACGTGGTGCAGGAAAGCCCGCTGCTGAAGGGCTTCCCGCTGTTTGACCTGGCCGGCGTGGAAGTGCTGCGTGGCCCGCAGGGCACGCTGTTCGGCCGCAACACCCCGGCCGGCGTGGTGAAGTTCGATTCGGCCCGTCCGTCGCAGGACGCCGACGGCTACGTGAAGATGTCCTACGGCACGTATGACACCTGGAACGTGCAGGGCGCCTACGGCGGCCCGCTGACCAGCCGCTGGTCGGCGCGCGTGTCGGCGCTGTACCAGCGCCGCGAGAACTACGTCGACAACACCGTCGCCAACGCGCCGAGCTCGGGCTTCGAAGGCTATGACGAGGCCGCTGGCCGCGTGCAGTTCCTGTACGAAGGTGACGACGTCGAAGCGCTGTTCAACCTGCACAAGCGCAAGCTCAACGGCACCGCGCGCCTGTTCCGCGCCAACATCATCCAGCCGGGCAGCAACGCGCTGGTCGAGAACTTCGACCGCGACAAGGTCTCCACCGACGGCCTGAACTTCTCCAACCTGGAAACCTGGGGCGGCAGCGCACGCATCAAGTGGGACCTGGGCCGCGTCACCCTGCACTCGATCACCGGCTATGAAACCGCCGAATCGCTGAACCACGGCGACGTCGATGGCGGTTACGGTGCGGCCTTCCTGGGCGCCGGAAATTCCGGCCCGGGCCTGATTCCGTTCCCGTCCGAATCGGCTGACGGCCTCCCGCACCACCGCCAGTGGACGCAGGAGTTCCGCGTCGAATCCAACGAGTGGGGCCGCTTCGACTGGCAGGCCGGTGTCTTCTACTTCGATGAAGACGTCACCATCGACAGCTTCAACTACGACTCGCTGACCCCGGGCAACCCGCAGACCGGCCACGCCGTGCAGAGCCAGCGCAACAAGGCCTGGGCCGCGTTCGCCTCGGGCGACCTGGACGTGACCGACCGCTTCAAGCTGCGTGCCGGCGTGCGTTACACCCAGGACAAGAAGGACTTCACCGCCAGCGTGCTGCAGGCCGTGCCGGGCGGTACGCCGGTCAGCGGCCCGTACCTGGCCAACAGCGATGTCGACGACGTCAGCTGGGACCTGAGCGGCGTCTACCAGATCACCGACAACATCAACGCCTATGCGCGCGTGGCCAAGGGCTTCCGTGCACCGTCGATCCAGGGCCGCCTGGCCTTCGGCGGCGTCACCCAGGCCGATTCGGAGAAGGTGATCTCGTATGAAGCCGGCATCAAGGCCGACCTGTTCGACCGTCGCGCCCGCCTGGGCTTCAACGTGTTCCGCTACAACGTCGATGGCCAGCAGCTGATCGCGGTGGGTGGCAGCAACAACACCGCCACCCTGCTCAACGCCGACAAGACCATCGGCCAGGGCTTCGAGCTGGACTTCGAGGCGTACCTGACCGACCACGTGCTGATGACCCTGGGCAGCAGCTACAACGACACCGAGATCAAGGACAAGGATCTGGCCGTGGCGATCTGCGGCGGTGGCTGCACCATCACCGACCCGACCACCATCATCAACGGTGGCACCTACGCGCTGGTCAACGGCAACCCGCTGCCGCAGGCGCCGAAGTGGATCCACAACCTGACCCTGCGTGCCGGCTTCCCGGTGAACGATGCCAGCGAGGTCTACGTCTACACCGACTGGGCGTACAAGAGCGCAGTGAACTTCTTCCTGTACGAGTCGCCGGAGTTCCGCAGCCGCAGCTCGCTGGAAGGTGGCCTGCGCGTGGGCTACAACTGGGATTACGGCCAGTACGACGTGGCCGTGTTCGGCCGCAACCTGACCAACCAGACCCGCGTGGTCGGCGCGATCGACTTCAACAACCTGACCGGCTTCCTCAACGAGCCGCGCACGTTCGGCGTCGAGTTCACCGCGAAGTTCTGATGCGGTTGATGGCGTGAAGCAATGAAGAAGGGCCGGCGCAATGCCGGCCCTTTTTTTTGATGCGCGACCATGTCGCAAATGGACATGTCCGCAATGCGGGTAGGGCTTGAAAAGTGTGAGCGGAGGCAAAGATATGTCTCAATTGCCGCGAACTTGAGCCTGGATCGGCGCGCTCGGACAGAACCGCCGTACAACCGTGGCAACCGGAATCTTCCGGGCAACCGGGGTACTGCAATGAAGAGCAGAACGTCGCGGCTGACCGTCGGCTTGGTCATGCTCGTGCTGTCGATGCAGGCATCTGCAGGGTTCAAGGCTGACGCACCGGCAACAACGACGCATCTGGAGGACCAGCGACTGCAGCTGGAGAAGCGAACAGCATCTATCACCGATCAGCGATCATTCGATGCGTATGCAAAGACATTCGGGGATACCGACACTTTTCCCCTGTACAAACTGACGCCTGCATCGCGCGCGCGTTTCACCGCATCGCTGCGGTTCAATGCCCTCGGACTGACTACCTTCGACTACTCCGGTCTTGCACGGGAACTGGGAGCGGCCGATCTCCATCGCGTGCTGAAGCCGTTTGGTTTCCAGCACCTTGTCGCCGCGATGCCAGATGTCAGGGTGAACTCCGAGGAAGATCAGCAGGTGTTGCAGATGCTGAGGGCGGCCAGCAGCCTGCTCTGTAGTTGGGGCGAGAACTGTGAGGCAGACTATCCTGGCTACAAATGCGCCTCCCATGCGACGTGCGAGGAATCGACGACGCACATATGCACGTCCAACTGTTGAATCGCGCCCCTTGCCGCCCGCGTTCCGCCATCGGTGGCCGGCGCTGGGTTGGCGTGCTCCTCGCACTGCTCCTGGCCGCGCCATGCGCGGCCAGTGAGGCATTGGACGAGGGTCACGCGGCCCTGTTGCAGACGATAGATCACCTCTCCGGGCCGACACACCACTGGCGCGAGCGCGCGGCCCGGGTAGACCGTGCTTTCGATACGTACCTGCTACCCCAGCTGGGCGTACTGTCCGAACGCTCCACGCAGGATCTGCGCGTACTGCTGCAGGCGATCCACGCAGCGGCGGTGGCGGTCAAGCATCCTCGCTATTCCACCCTTGCGCTGCGCGTCGGTGCCGAGCTGCGTGCGAGGGGGGAGCTGCAGCCAGCGGACACGCGCGTCGGTGCGATCATTGCCATGTTGACCCGTGATGCCAGGGCATTGTCCCCGACTTCCCCCTGGGGGCCGGCATTCAATGGCCGTCCGCTGCCACAGCTGCCAGACGCCGCGCGGGCGTTCGAATACTGGATGCCAAGCCCGGAGGCGGGTGGCGTCCACACCGCCACGGCGCAGATGGCGGAACTGGACATCATCGTCATTGCCCATCCCGCCTGTGGCTTCACCCGCGCAGCCGCAGATGCGGCATATGCGGATCCCGAGCTGCTGCAGATGCTCTCCGGCGGTCGCACGCTCTGGCTGTCGCCGCAGGATGGAACACTCGATACCGGCATTTTCAGCGACTGGAGCGAGCGCCATTCTGAACTGCCGATCCACATCGTGGCCCGTCAGTCAGACTTCCCTGATATCGGCTATTTGGGAACACCCACGTTCTACATCCTGCGCGACGGCAGCGTCGTCGCGCGGGTAGTAGGCTGGCCGCGCGGTGGCAACAAGGCCGCCCTGCGGCGAGCTCTGGGCGCTGCAGGCATTTCCGCAGTGCCCTGAGCTGAGCGAGATCCTTGTTACAGCGCGCTTTCCGGCCGCACCTTCAGCACCGCTTCCTCGGCCGCGCAATCGCGGCTGGAATGCAGGCCGGCCTTGCGTGCGTCGGCGATCTCCTTGCGTGCCGCCAGCAGATCCTTGTTGAACGCCGCGTTGTCATGCAGGCGGGCAACCGCGGCGGCGCCCATGAAACGCCCTTCGAGGATGTCGCTCTGCCAGTGCACGTTGCACACCAGGCGGCTCTCGCCGTAGTTGCGGCCACGCGCCTGGATGGCGTCGGCGCGGTCCGGCGCGATCTCCGAAAGAATCAGCGCCCACGCCCAACCGATGGAGGTGTGGCCTGACGGATAGGAGCCGTTCCTGCGCAGCCCCGCTTCATCGTCCGGCGTGCAGGTCGGCTCGCCGTTGACCATGAAGGGGCGCGGACGCTGGTACTGGTTCTTGGCGGCCTTGGTGGCCGCGCTGGCATCGATGCGGCTGCGCTCCAGCAGGCGGTACAGGGCGGGGGTCTTCACCGCGTCCACGTCGATGTCGGCGGCGCAGGAGAACTGGTTGGCGCCGGCCGGGAAACCGAGTTCGGCATCGCGGGTCGCCTGGGTGAAGCGCGGCGTGCCACGCAGGGCGCGGGCTTCGCGGCTGACCTGCTCATCCAGCGCGAAGCCGGCCGAACCGGCTGCCGGCGGCGCCGGCACCAGGGCGATGCTGGCCGGCACGGCGGCCTTGTCGAGGTAGCCCACCGCCTTGGTGGTGACGTTGGATTCCACCGCGGTCGGTGCGGTGGCGGTGGACGCGCAACCGGCCAGCGACAGGGCGATGGCCAGGCCGAGCAGGGGGCGGGCGGGGAGGGCAGGCAAAGACATGGGCAGGCTCGAGACAGGAAACACAGCGGCCATGATCGCAGCCCCTCCTGCCGCCCGCAGCGTCCATGGGTCATACGGCCAGACCCGGCATGGTGGCTCTGGGTAGTCATTATCCTGCAACAAGATCATCCATCTTCGCCAATCTCCCGAATACGGGCGCAGCGCACGGACTTTCACGCGCGTTCGCCGCCAGCATCGGGCCACAGCCGGGCCGGGGGGATCCGCTGACGAGGGAGAGATGCGATGCGCAGCACCGCAACAGGAAGTACCGCCCTGGCCCTGCTGCTGGGCCTGGCCTGCACCCCGGCGCAGGCCGCCGATGTCTACGGCGTGGCCTTCGTGCACGGCACCGGCGCCCAGACCGATGCCACCCAGGACTACTGGCAGCCGGCGATCATCGACACCGTGCGCCAGGGCCTGCCGAACAGCAGCAACTACGTGGTCATCAACTGCGATTTCACCCAGTACATGTGGAAGCCGGAAGCTGCCGGCTGCCTGGCCAACCAGCTGACCAGCTTCATCGACAGCCGCGGCATCACCCAGCTGGTGGTCATCACCCATTCCAACGGCGGCAATGTGGTGCGCTGGATCCTGTCCAACCCCACCTACGACAGCCGCTACCCGAAGATCATCAGCACGGTGCGCAAGGTGACCGCGCTGGCGCCGTCCTCGGCGGGCACGCCGCTGGCCGACGCGGTGCTCAACGGCAACACCTTCGAAACCTCGCTGGGCTGGCTGCTGGGCTACAAGAACGATGCGGTGCGCATGCAGCAGGTCGGCCACATGGCCACCTACAACGCGCAGAACCTGTACGGCACCGCCGGCCGCCCGGCATTGCCCAAGCCCTTCCGCGCGGTGGTCGGCAGCGATGTCGAATCGGCCGTGTGGGACAGCAACAGCTACTGCGGCGGCTACGCGGCCAACGTCGGCCTGGAGTTCACCCAGAACTGGCTGTCGTCCTGTTCGGACGGCTTCCTGGAGTGCAGCAGCCAGAAGGCCGCGGGCACGTTGTGGTTCACCGACAAGGCGCGCACCCAGGGCGCCGAGCCGCTGAGCCACAACCAGAGCCGCCGCGAGTGCTTCGGCCTCGGCACGATCCTGCGCAACGACCTGACCCAGTGAGGGAGATGACCATGAAGATCCATTCCACCCTGCTGGCCGCGGCCGTACTGGCCGCACTTGCCGCCGCGCCGGTGCATGCCGCGCAGGCGCTGCGTGCCGCCGCTGCCGGTGACCAGGTGCCCGCGTCACTGGCGGCCGCGCCGCTGCCGGCCGATGACAGCGAACGCGTGCCGCTGGCCTTCGCCTGGGCGCTCGACCCGGCGCAGCCGCTGCAGGCACCGGGCGCCTACGCCGCGGTCAGCCGCAGCTACTGGCAGCAGGTCGACGCCGCCGAACTGCAACGCGGCCTGGACCTGCCGCTGACCGCACCGGATGCGGTGATCCAGGTCAGTCCGGGCGCCGGTGCCCGCGCGCTGCCCGCCGACGCCCTGCAGGTGCGCGATGCGGCCGGCCGCACCAGCGTGGCGCGCAGCGTCGATGCGCGGCAGCTGCAGGCCGCGGGCATGGCGGTGAACGATGGCAGCAGCATGCTGCGCACCGGTGCCAGCAGCGCAGTGGGCGCCTACCGGCTGCAGAGCGCGCAGGCGCAGGGCCGCTACGTAGTGCAGGTGCTGGAACCCAACAGCCCGGTGCGGCTGGAGGTGCAGGCCAGCCAGGCGCAGGTACTGGCCGGCGGCAACGTGCAGCTGCAGGCACGCCTGCTGGAGGATGGCGCCAGCACCGCGAAGCTGGCCACGCGCCGCGGCAGCCTGGGCGGTGAAGCCCTGCTGGTGGCACCCGATGGCCGCAGTTGGCCGCAACGCCTGCTGCGCACCACCGATGGCAGCCTGCGCGCGCAGGTGCGCATTCCGGCCGAAGCCAGCACGGTGCAGGGCCTGTGGGAACTGCAGGTGTTCGCCCAGGCCGATGGCGTGCTGCGCGATGGCAAGGTGGCCTTCGCAGTGGCGCAGCCTACGGCACGCTTCAGCGGCCAGGCCACGCCCGATGCGGCCAGCCGCCAGGTGAGCCTGCCGCTGCAGGTGGCCGCCGCGGGCCGTTACGAGGCGCGCGGCACGCTGTACGCCACCGGCGCCGATGGCCAGTTGAAGCCGGTGGCGCAGGCGCATGCGGCGGCGTGGTTCGAGGGGGCCGGCCGTGGCGTGCTGGTGCTGCCGTTCGACCAGGCTGCGTTGCCGGCCGGCTTTGGCGCACCGTATGAGCTGCGTGACCTGCAGCTGCAGGACCAGAGCCGGATGGCGCCAATTGAATCGCGCGCGCTGGCGCTGCGGTTCTGAATAAAGGCAGCGGGCCGGATACCCCGGCCCGCCCCACCGGCGGACTGGGGGCACCGACTGGGTAGAGTCGACTGTTAGTCGACTGCCCTTCCAACAGACCGCGAGAACCCCGCGCTGCGCGCGATAGTCGACTAACAGTCGACTCTACCGCCGTCCCGCCGTCCCGCCGCCTTACCCCGCGTACGCGGTCAAGACCCCATTCTGCTCCACCACGCTGATCGCACCACCAAACACCGCCGACAGCGGCTCGTCGCGCAGCAGTTCCTCGCGGGTACCATCGGCCAGCACGCGGCCATCGCGCAGCAGCACCACACGCTCGATCTCGGGAATCACTTCCTCGATATGGTGGGTGACCAGCACCAGGGTGATGCCCTGCTGGGCCAGCACACGCATGGTCGCCACCAGCTGCTGCCGCGCCACCAGGTCCAGGCCGGTGGACGGCTCGTCCAGCAGCAACGCCTGCGGCCGGTTGACCAGGGCGCGGGCGATCAGCACGCGGCGGGTCTCGCCGGCCGACAGTTCGGCATAGGCACGCTCGCGCAGGGCCAGCGCGCCGGTCATCGCCAGCGTCTCGCCCACCCGTGCCCGCATGTCCGCCGTCACCTCGCGGAACGCCGGCACCACATAGCTGGCGAAGAAGCCGGACAGCACGGCCTGTTCCACGGTCAGGCCGGGCATGTCGGACAGGTTGCTGCTGAGGTCGCCGGTGACGATGCCCAGCTGCGAGCGCAGCCGATCGACCTGCCAGCGGTTCTGTCCCAGCACTTTCACCGCGACCCGGCCATCGGCCTGGGCCAGCGGGTAAAGCTCGCGGGTGATCAGCTTGATGAAGGTCGATTTGCCGCAGCCGTTCGGGCCCAGCAGCGCGGTGTGCTGGCCCTGCGCGATGCGCAGGCTGAGCCCGTGCAGGACCTTCACCTGTCCGCGGACCACGCTGGCGTGGTCCAGTTCGATCAGCGGGGGCAGCGCCCCGGTGGACGGGGCAGCGGTAACGGCATGGGCGCGCGGATCAAGACTCGACAACTCAGGTCCCCAACTGTGAACGGTGGCACTTTATGACGGTGCACGAACACCGCCGCGAGGGTGCAGTTTGCAACTTAAGCGCCCATCATGTCTGCCATCCCCGCGTCGATCTGGAGTGCCGCCATGCCCGATGCCCTGATCTCCCTGCTTACCGGTGGCGTGCTCGGCCTGGGCGGCTGGGCCATGCTGGCGGTGCTGCTGGTGTTCACCCAGCTCACCATCTTCTCGGTCACCTTGTACCTGCACCGCAGCCAGGCCCATCGCGGGGTCGATTTCCATCCGGCGGTCGCACATGTGTTCCGCTTCTGGCTGTGGCTGACCACCTCGATGATCACCCGCGAGTGGGTGGCCATCCACCGCAAGCACCACGCCAAGGTGGAAACCGAGGACGACCCGCACAGCCCGGTCACCCGCGGCATCGGCAAGGTGTTCTGGCATGGCGTGGAGCTGTACCGCGAAGCCCGCGGCATGCGTGCGGACATCGAACAGTACGGCCGCGGCACGCCGGACGATGCCATCGAGCGCCACCTCTACACCCCGCGCGCCACCCTCGGCCCGGTGCTGCTGCTGGCCATCAACAGCGTGCTGTTCGGCTTACCCGGCGTGGCCCTGTGGGCGATCCAGATGGCCTGGATTCCGTTCTGGGCGGCGGGCGTGGTCAACGGCCTCGGCCACTGGTGGGGCTACCGCAACTACGAGTCGGCCGACACCTCCACCAACCTGACGCCGTGGGCGTTCTGGATCGGTGGCGAGGAACTGCACAACAACCACCATGCTTTCCCCAGCTCGGCGCGCTTTGCGATGCGCCGCTGGGAGTTCGACATCGGCTGGAGCGCGATCCGCCTGCTGCAGGCACTGCGCCTGGCCAAGGTGCTGCGGGTGGCGCCAGCCATGGACGTGCGCCCGAACATCGCCGTGCCCGATGCAGAGACCCTGAAGGCGCTGCTGTCGCACCGCTTCCAGGCAATGACCGATTACCAGCGCAACGTGTTCATGCCGGCCCTGCGCGAAGAGGCCACCCAGGCCGGGGCCAAGCTGCGCCGCCTTCTGCCGCGCCGCCTGCGCCGGGGCCTGGTCAACGATGGCCGCTGGCTGCAGCCGGACAGCCGTGCCCAGCTCAGCGAATGGGTCGCGCAGCGCCCGCGCATCCGCACCCTGGTGGAGTACCGCGCGCGCCTGGCCGCGCTGCTGGAAGCCCGCGGCCATGATGCCGCCGAGCGCCTGCGCCACCTGCAGGCGTGGTGCCACGAGGCCGAGGAAAGCGGCATCGCCGCCCTGCAGGCCTACGCCGCGCGGTTGAAGGGCTACACCCTGGTGGGCGCATGAGGCAGCTGCTGGTTCCGCTGTTGTGCCTGCTGCCGCTGGCCGCCTCCGCGCAGGTCACCGACACCACCACCTACCTGCAGCGCATGGACAGCGATGGCGACGGCAAAGTCAGTGAGGCCGAGTACGTGCAGTGGATGCTGTATGCCTTCGACCACATGGACCGCAACGGCGACGGCGTGCTGACCGCCGACGAACTGCCGGGCGGCAAGGGCAGGCCGATCACCCGCGAGCAGCAGCGCCAAGTGATCGTGCAGCGCTTCCACAAGCAGGACGCCAACGGCGATGGCTACCTGGATGCACGCGAACTGTCTGCGCCGCCGCGCTGAATCTGCCGTTCCGCGATCGCCGGTAGCGCCGGGCCATGCCCGGCGGCTTCGCATGTCCCGGCGTAGAATCAGCCCATGCCTGAACTGCCCGAAGTAGAAACCACCCGCCGCGGCCTGGCGCCGCATCTGGAAGGCCGCCGCGTCCATGGCGTGATCCTGCGCCGCGCCGACCTGCGCTGGCCGATTCCGCAGGAGGTGGCCGATCTGCTGCCGGGGCAGCGCATCGACGCGGTGCGCCGGCGGGCCAAGTACCTGCTGCTGGATACCGCCGTGGGCAGCGCCGTGCTGCACCTGGGCATGTCCGGCAGCCTGCGCGTGCTGCCGGGGGACACGCCGCTGCGCACCCACGACCACGTGGACATCAGCCTGGACAACGGCCGCCTGCTGCGCTTCAACGACCCGCGCCGTTTTGGCAGCCTGCTGTGGCAGCCGGCCGGTGAGGTGCATCCGCTGCTGCAGGGGCTGGGCCCGGAGCCGCTGGACGAGGCCTTCGACGGCGATTACCTGTTCGAGCGCAGCCGTGGCCGCAGCGCACCGGTGAAGACCTTCCTGATGGACCAGGCGGTGGTGGTCGGGGTGGGCAACATCTACGCCGCCGAAAGCCTGTTCAAGGCCGGCATCAGTCCGCTGCGTGAAGCCGGCAAGGTCTCGCGCGAACGCTATCGTCGGCTGGCCCGCGAAGTGAAGGACACCCTCGGCTATGCCATCACCCGCGGTGGCACCACCCTGCGTGATTTCATCAGCCCCGATGGTGCTCCGGGCTACTTCGAGCAGGAACTGCTGGTCTATGGCCGCGACGGCCTGCCGTGCCCGCAGTGCGGTCGCCCCCTCAAGCACGCGATGATCGGCCAGCGCGCCAGCGTGTGGTGCAGCCGCTGCCAGCGCTGAATCTCTTCATGCAGCGCACTCAGGCAGCGTTATAGTCCGCTCAGCATCCGCTGCGGGGGGACGTTGCGATGGACGAAGGACCGGATATCACCGTCTGGCTGGACGCCGCGCGCGGCGGTGACCGCACGGCGCTGGACCGCGTGCTGACCACGCTGTACCAGGAGCTGCACGGCATGGCCCGGCGCCAGCTGGCCGGCCAGCAGGGACGCACCCTGGACGCCACCTCGCTGGTGCACGAGTCCTACCTGAAACTGCTCGGCAGCCGTGGCGCGGCGCGCTTCGAGGATCGCGCGCATTTCTTCGCCTATGCCGCCTCGGCCATGCGCAGCGTGGTGGTCGACTACGCGCGCAACCGGCTGGCGCGCAAGCGCGGCGGTGACCTGAAACGGGTGGCCGAGATTCCCGAAAACAGCAGCAGCGGCGTGCGCCTGGACGAGGACCTGCTGGCCTTGGACGTGGCCCTGGAGCGCCTGCAGGCCGTCGATGCGCATCTGGCGCGGGTGGTCGAGCTACGCTACTTCGCCGGCCTGTCCGAACAGGAGATCGCCGAACTCAGCCAGCGCTCGGAGCGCAGCATCCGCCGCGACTGGCAGAAGGCGCGGCTGTTCCTGCTGGCGGCGATGCGCGGCGACTGAGGCGCGCAGGCCGACCATGGATGCCGCGCGCTGGCAGCTGCTTTCGTCCTGGCTGGACCAGCTGCTGGAGCTGGCCCCGGAGGCACGGCAGCTGCGCCTGCAGCGCCTGGCCGAGCGCGACCCGACCCTGGGCCGCGACCTGGAACACCTGCTGCTGCAGGAGGCCGACAGCCAGGAGTTCATGGCCCAGCCGCTGTGGACCGCGGCGCCACCCGGGCGCGCGGGCAGCCAGGTGGGGCCCTACCGCCTGCTGAGCCCATTGGGCGAGGGCGGCATGGGCGAGGTCTGGCTGGCCGAGCGCTGTGATGGCCTGTACCAGCGCCAGGTGGCGCTGAAGCTGCTGCGCAGCGGCGTGGCCGACCCCGGGCTGCGCCAGCGCTTCGGCCGCGAACGGCAGATCCTCGCCCGGTTGCAGCACCCCCACCTGGCCCAGCTGCTGGATGCCGGCGTGGACCAGCATGGCCAGCCCTACCTGGCCCTCGATTACGTGGAAGGTGAGCCGATCAGCGATTACTGCCGGCGCCTGGAACCTTCGCTGGAAACGCGCCTGCAGCTGATGCTGCAGGTCTGCGCGGTGGTCAGCCATGCCCATGCCAATCTGGTGGTGCACCGTGACCTCAAGCCGTCCAACATCCTGGTCCGCGCCGACGGCACGGTGAAGCTGCTGGATTTCGGCATCGCCGCGCTGCTCGACCACGACGCCGCCGACGCCACCCATCCGCCCACCGAAGTACGCGCCTTCACCCTGCACTACGCCGCGCCGGAACAGGTACGCGGCGAGGCGGTGACCACCCTCACTGATGTCTATTCGCTGGGCGTGGTGCTGTTTGAAGTGGTGACCGGGCACAAGCCCTACCGCCTGCGCCGGCACAGCGATGCCGAATGGGAGCGCTCGATCCTCGACGTGCAGGTGCCGCGTGCATCGTCACTGCTGCTGCGGCTCGCCGACCAGCCCGGCGCCGCGCGGCGCGCGCTGCAGCGCCAGGCCCGGCAGCTGCTCGGTGACCTCGACGTGCTGCTGGAAAAGGCCCTGCAGAAGGATCCCGCGCAGCGCTACGCCTCGGCCGAGGCGCTGGCCGGCGACCTGCAGAGCTACCTGCAGGGCCGGCCGATCCAGGCCCGGCCGCCCGGCGTGGGCTACCGCGTGAACAAATACATCGGCCGCCACCGCTGGGGCGTGGCGCTGGCCTCGGTGGCCGTGCTGGCCCTGCTCGGCACCACCTCCATCGCGCTGTGGCAGGCGCGCCAGGCGCAGGTGGAAATGGCCCGCGCGCAGGCCATGCAGGATTTCACCGTCAGCCTGTTCGACAAGGCGGCCAGTGAGCGCCACGGCCATTTCGACGTGCCGCAGCTGCTGGCCACCGGGCAGCAGCGTGGCGAGGCCGAACTGGCCGACCAGCCGCTGGCGCTGGCCGAGCTGGAAGGCGTGATCGGCCGCCTGCGGATCGGTCTGGGCGATTACCAGCTGGCCCTGCAGACCCTGGACCAGCAGCGCCGGCTGCTGCAGCAGGTGGATGAAGTGCCACCGGCCCTGCAGCTGGAAGCGGTGACCCAGCGTGGTCGCGCGCTGCGCATGCTGGGCCGTGACCGCGATTGCCTGGCGCACCTGCAGCCGCTGCAGCCGTTGGCTGCCCGCGAGGCCGATGCATTGCCGGCGACGGTGGCCGAGTTCCACAGCCAGCTGGGCCGCTGCCAGGCGCAGCTGGGCAACGCGGACGCCGCGCGTGCTTCGTTCGAACAAGCGCTCGCCCTGCGCCACCAGGGCATCGGCCAGCGCTTTGGCCGCGCCGAGTCGCTGGCCGACCTCGCCGGCCTGGATGCCGGCGCCGGGCACCTGGCTGCCGCGCTGGCCGGTTACCAGCAGGCACTGGCGCTGCTGGACCAGCCGGCCGATGGCCGCAGCCCGCAGGTGATCGGCCTGCACCGCCAGCTGGGCGAGGTGCTGGCACGCCAGGGCCAGACCGAGGCGGCCGCCACCGAACTGGAACTGGCCTGGCAGGCGGCACAGGATGCCTGGGGCCCGCGCCATCCCGAGGCGCTGGTGGTGCGCCGCGCGCGCGCGATGCTGGCCCTGCAGCGCGGGCAGGGCGAGCACGCCGGACAGGAACTGCAGCAGGTACAGGCACAGCTGCTGGCCGCGCTGGGCCCGGCCCACCGCGAGGTCGGCCAGGGTGAGTTCGCGCTGGGGCAGTGGGCCAGCGATCACGGCGACGCCGCGTTGGCGGCCAGGCACTACGCGCGGGCGGTGGCGATCTGGCGCCAGCCCGACCATATGGCCCTGCTGCCGCAGGCGCTGCTGGCGCAGGCAGGCGCGCTGCAGCAGGCCGGGCAGCAGGACGCGGCACACGCTGCGCTGGCCGAAGCACGCCAGCTGCTGCTGGCCCAGCGCGGGGCACAGGCCCCGGCCCTGCGCGAGCTGGATGCGCGGCTGGCCGCGCTGGCGCAGGCTGAACCGACCGTACAGCCCTCCGCTGCCCGTTAACGTTTGTCTGCCTATGATGGCCGACCTTCCCCTTGCTTCCGCGCCTGCATGCAACGACGCGACTTCCTCCGCAATGCCTCCCTGGCCCTGGCCGCCTTCGGCCTGCCGACCCTGCCGGCCTGCGCGGCCGGGAAGAGTGGACAGCTCGGCCTGCGCCGGCTCGGCCAGCCGCAGCCGTTCGATTTCGCCACCCTGAAGGGCCAGGCCCGCGCGCTGGCCCAGGCGCCCTACCAGAGCCACAAGCGGGTGCTGCCCAAGCCGCTGGAAGCCCTGGACTGGGACCAGTACCAGTCGATTGGCTACCGCCAGGACCATGCGCTGTGGGCCGACCAGCCCGGCAAGTTCCAGGCGAAGTTCTTCCACCTGGGCCTGTACTTCCATTCGCCGGTGCGGATGTTCGACGTGGTCGATGGCAAGGCGCAGGAACTGGCCTACGACGGTGCGGCATTCAACTACGGCAAGAGCGGCCTGAAGAACGGCGAGCTGCCGGCGGACCTGGGCTTTGCCGGTTTCCGCCTGAACACCCGCAAGGACACCGACCGCGACTTCGCCGCCTTCCTCGGCGCCAGCTACTTCCGCGCCGTCGGCAAGGAAGGCCAGTACGGCCAGTCCGCGCGCGCGCTGGCCATCGATACCGGCATGGGCAAGCCGGAGGAATTCCCTGATTTCATCGCCTACTACCTGGAGCAGCCTTCGGCCGACTCGGACACGATCGTGGTCTACGGCCTGCTCGATTCGCCCAGCGTGGCCGGCGCCTACCGCTTCGCCATCACCAACGGCGACGTGCTGCTGATGGACATCGACAGCGCGCTGTACCCGCGCAAGGCCATCGAACGCCTGGGCATCGCCCCGTGCACCAGCATGTACCAGGTGGGCGAGAACGACCGCCGCATGGGCTGGGACTGGCGCCCGGAAATCCACGACACCGATGGCCTGTCGATGTGGACCGGTGGCGGCGAATGGATCTGGCGCCCGCTGGTGAACCCGCGCAACCTGCGCTTCAACATGTTCGTCGATCACAACCCGCGCGGCTTCGGCCTGCTGCAGCGTGACCGCAACTTCGACCATTACCAGGATGACGGCGTGTTCTACGAGAAGCGCCCGTGCCTGTGGGTGGAACCGAAGGGCGAGTGGGGCGATGGCTCGGTGCAGCTGGTGGAGATTCCCACCGTGGACGAGACCTTCGACAACATCGTGGCGTTCTGGAACCCGAAGGAAAAGCCGCAGCCGGGGCAGGAACTGCTGGTCGGCTACCGCCTGTTCTGGGGCGCCGAGCCGCCGGCCCGCACGCCGCTGGCGCACTGCGTGGCGACCCACACCGGCCTGGGTGGCGTGGTGGGCAAGAAGCGCGAGTACTTCAGCTGGCGCTTCGCGGTGGATTTCGAAGGCGGCGAGCTGGCCAGCCTGATCGACAAGGGCGAGGTGGAGGCGGTGGTGGAAGCCAGCCGCGGCCGGGTGGAGATCGTGTCGGCGCGGCCGCTGCGCGAGATCAAGGGCTACCGCGCGATGTTCGACTTGGTGCCGCCGGAGGGCAGTACCGAGCAGATCGACATCCGCCTGTACCTGCGCAGTGGTGGCAAGCCGCTCACCGAGACCTGGCTGTACCAGTACACCCCGCCGCCGGCGGGCGCCCCGGAGCGCACGCTGTACTGAGTGGTTTGGGAGTGCAGGGCTTGCAGCCCCGCACCTGCTTCAATCAACGTCAACGTCAAATGCGCGCATTCCGCGGGATGGCGGGGTGGGTCCGGTTGAGGGGGACGCTGCAAGTACGTCCATGTAAGCTCGGTCGCCGCATCCATGCGGCTCACGCCCCCTCAACCGGACCCACCCCGCCTTCGACAGTTTCCTGCGATCTGTCGGAACGGCGTTCTGCTCTGGTGGGTGCCGACCGTTGGTCGGCACGGGCTCTGACCCCAGAGGAATTTTGAGATCTGGCAGATTTCATCCACGCACGGCGTGGATCTACTGGCCGCTCCGACCCCATTTTGAATATCGATATCTGACAGATGTCCCGACCAACGGTCGGCACCTACCAACAGCAGCAACCAGCAGCCGCGTGAACCTGTCAGAGGTGGGGCGGTGTGGGTGGGCAGGACCGTTGGCGCCATGGATGGCGCCATCGAGCCCCCATGGATGGGTTTACGGCGTGTCCTGACCACCCACAGTGCCCCGCCATCCCACGGAATGCCCGCTGTTGCTGTTGCTGTTGCTTCGGCTCTGGCTTGCAGCAGGTGCAGGGCTGCAAGCCCTTCAGAGGCCCCCCCCTTACAAAGGTAGGGGCGCCTGCGCCGGGTCGATCCGCCCCTCACCACGGGTGATCTTCTTGAACTCGGCACGGCTCACCGACACGTAGCGTTCGTTGCCGCCAATCTCGACCTGCGGGCCGTCCTGCACCGCGTGGCCGTGCTCATCCACGCGCACCGTCATCGTCGCCTTCTTGCCGCTGTGGCAGATCGTCTTGATCTCCTGCATCTCGTCGGCCCAAGCCAGCAGGTACTGGCTGCCCTCGAACAGCTCACCGCGGAAATCGGTGCGCAGGCCGTAGCACAGCACCGGAATGCGCAGCTGGTCGACCACCTCGCTCAGCTGCCAGACCTGCGCGCGGGTCAGGAACTGTGCCTCGTCTACCAGCACGCAGCCCATCGGGCCCTTGTCGGCCAGGTCCTGCGCCACCCAGCGCTGCAGGTCGCTGTCGCGGTCGAAGGCCATGCCCTCGGCGCGCAGGCCAATGCGCGAGGCGACCACGCCGGCACCGGCACGGTCGTCCAGGCGCGGGGTCAGGATCGCCACCCGCATGCCGCGCTCGCGGTAGTTGTGCGCGCTCTGCAGCAGGGTGGTGGTCTTGCCGGCGTTCATCGCCGAATAATAGAAATAGAGCTTGGCCATCGGCCGATTGTACGCCGCTGCCCCGGCACGCCGAAGCCGTTCAGCATCCCCACCGGTCGCCGGCTGTGGCCGTCACCCGGGCCCGCTACAATCCCCCTCCAATGCACGGTCTCAATCCTCCCCAAGCCGCCGCCGTCCTGCACATCGAGGGCCCCCTGCTGGTGCTCGCCGGTGCGGGCAGTGGCAAGACGCGCGTGATCGTCGAGAAGATCGCCCACCTGATCGGCTGCGGGCGCTATCCCGCGCGCCGCATCGCGGCGATCACCTTCACCAACAAGTCGGCCAAGGAAATGCGCGAGCGCGTGGCCAAGCGCCTGCGCGAGCAGGATGCCGACGAGGTGACCATCTGCACCTTCCACGCCCTGGGCCTGAAGTTCCTGCAGATCGAACACGCCGCCGTTGGCCTGAAGCGCGGCTTCTCGATCTTCGATGCCGATGATGCCGCTGCACAGATCAAGGATCTGATGTCCGGCGCCAAGCCCGACGACATCGAGGACATGAAGAATCTGGTGTCGCGCGCGAAGAACGCCGGCCTGTCGCCCGAGCAGGCGATGGCCGCCGCGCGCAGCAACCGCGAGAAGGAAGCGGCCAGCGTCTACGAGCGCTACCAGCTGCGACTGACCGCGTTCAATGCAGTGGATTTCGACGACCTGATCCGCCTGCCGGTGCAGGTGCTGGAAGAGAACCCGGACATCGCCGTGGCCTGGCGCGAACGCATCGGCTACCTGCTGGTGGACGAATGCCAGGACACCAACGACGCGCAGTACCGGCTGCTCAAGCAGCTGGCCGGCGACAAGGGCAACTTCACCTGCGTGGGCGACGATGACCAGTCGATCTACGCCTGGCGCGGCGCCAACCCGGAAAACCTGCAGCAGATGGGGCGCGATTATCCGGCGCTGGAAATCATCAAGCTGGAGCAGAACTACCGCTGCTCCAACCGCGTGCTGCGCGCGGCCAACGCGCTCATCGCCAACAATCCGCACGAACACCTGAAGAAGCTGTGGAGCGACCAGGCTGACGGCGAGCGCATCCGCGTGTGGGAGTGCCGCAACAGCGAACACGAAGCGGAAAAAGTTGCTGCCGAGATCGCCTTCGTGGCGCAGGCGCGCAAGGTGCCGTGGAGTGATTTCTGCATCCTGTTCCGCGGCAACTTCCAGTCGCGGCCGCTGGAAAAGGCGATGCAGCTGCTGCGCATTCCCTACCACCTGACCGGCGGCACCATGTTCCTGGAACGCCAGGAAGTGAAGGACACGCTGGCCTGGCTGCGCCTGCTGGTGAACCCGGACGACGACACCGCGTTCATGCGCGCGGTGCAGTCGCCCAAGCGCGATGTGGGCGCCGGCACGCTGGCCAAGCTGGCCGAGCTGGCGCAGGAAAAGGACATCCCGATGGCGCATGCCGCCGAGTCGATCGGCGCGCTGCAGCAGCTGCCGCCGCGGGCGGCCAACAGCCTGGCGCGGTTTACCGACATCCTGCGCGACCTGCGCGCGCAGACCCGGCAGATCAGTTCCGGCGACATGATCCGCAAGGTGGCCAAGGAGTCGGGCCTGCTCAGCGAGCTGCGGCAACAGGCCAAGGAAGAGGCCAGCTACCAGCGCCGCGCCAACAACATCGAGGAACTGGCGCAGTGGTTCGAGGGCGGCCCGCGTGGCGCCACCGCCGCCGACCTGGCCGGGCAGCTGGCGCTGCTGTCGCGCAGCGACAAGGACGAGGGCGGCAACCAGGTGCGCATGATGACCATGCACGCGTCCAAGGGCCTGGAATTCCCCTATGTGTTCATCGTCGGCTGCGAGGACGGCGTGCTGCCGCACCAGGTCAGCCTGGACGAAGGCAACCTGCAGGAAGAGCGGCGCCTGCTGTACGTGGGCATTACCCGCGCGAAGATCCAGCTGTGGATGAGCTACAGCAAGCTGACGCGCAAGTTCGGCGAGCATGTGCGGTTGAAGCCGAGCCGGTTCTTCGAGGAGATTCCGGCCGAGGAGATCCAGCGCGATGGCGCGGACCCGGTGGCGGATGCGGCGCGGAAGAAGGAGCGCGCGACGGCGGGGTTGGCGGCGATCGAGGCGCTGTTCGATTGACCGGCGAACGGCGCAGCCCCTCGTGGTTGGCGCCGTTCGCAGTGCATTTGTGGTTGGCCGGGTAGATGGGCTGCGCAGGGGACGCTGCAAGTCCCCCTCCGGGGCCCGGCCCAGCCGCTGGCGGCTGTGCGTTCGGTCGCTCGCGAAGCAGTGCTTCGCAAGCAAAGCGCCCTCACCCCTGTAAGCTCGGTCGCCGCATCCATGCGGCTCACGCCCCTGCGCAACCCATCTACCCGGCCTTGGACAGATTCCGTGCGCGCCAGCCACGTAAAAGAAAAAAGAAGATCAAAGGCCACGGCAACAGCCGGGCGTTGAGGCAGAATCGGGGTTTCGGCTGGAGGTCTGCGCGTGCATCCCATTGAAAGCGAACGCCTGCGGCTGCGCCGCATCGAGCCGGATCGGGATGCGCTGCCGATGCTGGCACTGCTCAACGATCCAGGCTTCGTGCACTTCATCGGTGATCGCAACGTGCGCAGCGAGGAGCAGGCGCGGGAGTACATCGCGCTGCGGGTGCTGCACAGCTATGCGCTGAATGGTTTCGGGATGTACGCGATCGAGCGGCTCTCCGATGGCGCGTGGCTGGGCAACGCCGGCCTGGTGCGGCGTGATGGCCTGCCGGGGCCGGATATCGGCTATGCGGTGCTGTCGGAGTTCGCGGGGCAGGGCTACGCCAGCGAGGCGGCGCGGGCGGTGTTCACGCATGCGCGCTCGCAGCTGGACATCGAGGATCTGTACGGCATCACCGATCTGGACAACGTGGCCTCCGGGCGCATCCTGCTGGGGCTGGGCATGCAGGAACGCGGGGTAATCGAGCTGCCGAACGTGGACAGCCCAAGCCGGTTGTACGCCACGCCGGGGGCGGCCGAGGTTTGATTGTGGTGGGGGGGGGGGGGGGGGGGGGGGGGGGGGGGGGGGGGGGGGGGGGGG
>NZ_JACVTV010000060.1:0-24630 GCF_016624625.1 Stenotrophomonas sp. S41
CCTCGAAATTGATCCTATCGAGTGTCCAGGTTGATTAGACCACCACAACCCATCCATGGGGGCTCGGTCGGCGCATCCATGCGCCTCACGGTTTTGCGCCGCCCCCGCTCCCCAACGCTTCAGACATTTCCAGCGCCTTCCTTCTCCCGCGGGGTAGCCGGAGGAGGAAGGATCAAATTCAAATTCAAATTCAAATTCAAGTTCAAATTCAAGAGCAAAAGCCGAAGCCGCTGCTTCTGCTTTTGCTTTTGCCCTTGCCCCCGCCTTGGGTTTGATGCGGCCGCGCCCGCAGGAAACTCTAGAGGGGAGGCCCGGAGGCCCAGGCAGGACCGTTGGCGCCATGGATGGCGCCATCGAGCCCCCATGGTGAAGTGACCCCCAAAAGTTGGACAGTTCGGGGATCAGGCAGCCAGCGCGACCTGCTCCCGGTACTTTACCGGGCTCAGGCCCTTTAATTTCAGTCGGATACGGTCCTGGTTGTAGTACCGGATGTACTCCACCAGCCCCGCTTCCAGGCTTTCGATACTGTCAAAGGTGTTCAGGTAGAAGAATTCCGACTTCAGCGTCCCGAAGAAGCTTTCCATGGCTGCGTTGTCTAGGCAGTTGCCACGCCGGGACATGCTCTGCTTCAGCGAGTGCTTCGCGAGCTTGTGCCGATAGTTTTCGTGCTGGTAATGCCAGCCTTGGTCTGAGTGGATCATCGGTCGGTCTTCGGGCGAAAGCTTCTTGATCGCTTGATCCAGCATCTCGCCTACCAGGTCGAACACCGGCCGGCGCTTCATCTGGTAAGCCACGATTTCGCCGTTGTAGAGATCCAGGATCGGCGAGAGATAGAGCTTCATGCCCTGTACCTTGAACTCGGTTACGTCGGTCACCCATTTCTGATTGGGCATCTCAGCCTCAAACTGGCGATCCAAGTCGTTGGAGACGACCACATTGGCCGCTCCCTTGAATGCGCGGTAGCGCTTGATGCGTACCCTCGACTGCAGGCCCAGCTCGGCCATCAGCCGCTGCACCCGCTTGTGGTTGATGGCTTTGCCCTGATTGGCCAGCTCCAGCGTTATACGACGGTAGCCGTAGCGCCCTTGGTTCTTATCAAAAATCGCGCGGATACGCTCACGCAGTTCCGCCTCGCCCTCACTTGGATGGGCCAAGGCGTTCACCTGGTAATAAAACGTGCTGCGTGACAGCTCGGCCGCCTCGAGCAAAAGCGGCAACGCATGGGCCTGCCTTAATCCCTGGACGGCTTGCGCTTTGCGCGCTGCGCAGCCTGCTCTTCCTGGATCAAGGCATCGAGCTTTTTTAGGTAGGCAGTCTCCGCACGCAGATAGGCCACTTCCTTGAGGAGCTCATCGCGGCTCATGTCCTCGGCGGGCTTGGACGAGCGGGTCTTTTTCATCGGCTTTTGAGGCGGTAATGGGGGTGGCGCCAACGCTTGAACGCCGCCGCCAGCATACAGCCGTCGCCACAACGCCACCGCGCCGGCGTCACCTATCTGGAAGTAGGTGGTGGCCTCGCGCGCGGACATGCCTTCCCGGCCCATCTTTTCAAGCACTTCCAGCTTGAACTGCAGGTCATAGGATCGGGATTTGCGGTCAAACCCTTGCCGACCATGCAGCCGATAGGTCGCTACCCACCGCCTGACCGTGGAGAACTCAAGGCCATGGCGGCGGGCAACCGCCTTGACCGATGTGGAGGTCTTGCAGGCCTCTTTGGCCACCTGCAATTTGAAACAAACCTCATATCTATTCATGTAACCCTCTGGGTTGGATCGGGTGTCCAAGTCCAGGGGGTCACTTCATGGATGGGTTCACGGCGTGTCCTGACTGGGCCTCCGGGCCTCCCCAGCCAGGGAAAATCGCGGCGCTGACTGCCTCAACCCCGCGCTTTCGCCGGATTCACCAGATTCCCGAAGAAAATCGCATTGATCAGCAGGCGATCAGTACCGTGCCAGTACTTGCGATGCGCCGGATCATCGGCAAACAACACCACGTTGCCCTGCCCCTGCGCCGACACCAGCAGCCACGCACTCCCCGCCACACGCGCACGGTTGCGCTCGGACAGGTAACCATTCACCCGTGGCGTCGCATCGATACGCACCACGGTCGAGAACGGATTCGCACTCGGCTGCAGCGTCACCGTGTTTTCCTTGTTGATCGCCAGCTGCCGGCGCGGCACGCCGAACGCCAGCGGATGGGTGGTATCGACGTCGGCGCTGAGGATGTTGCCGCTCACCCGCTCGATCGCGGCGATGTCACGCTGGTCGCCGAACGCGCGGCGGTCGGCATCGCCCGCCTCTTCGTCCTTGCCCAGCGATTCGCCCTCGGCCAGCTTCTGTTCCACCGCCCACTTCGACGCGCTGCCATAGGTCACCAGCGAGCCGCCGGCCTGCACCCAGCGCTTCAGCGCGGCCACGGCGGTGGCGTCGATGCCGGTGTAGGTGCCGCCGGACAGCACGATGGTGGTGTAGCGGTCCAGCGCGACCTTGCCCAGCTGCTGCGGATCCAGCTTGCTGGCCGGCAGGTGCAGCTGCTGGTCGAGGAGGAACCAGGCCGAACCGATCTCGGTGGCGGCCACGCCCTCGCCCATCACCAGCGCCACGGCCGGCTTGCGCAGTGCCTTGACGCCATCGCTGCCGAGGTCGACGCCCTCATTGCTGCGGCCGCTGGACAGGGCATGCACCTGCACGCCGGCGTCGCGTGCGGCGGCAGTTACCGCGTCGAGCAGGGCCGCACCCTGCAGCGGCTGGCCGGCCACCGGGATGACCAAGCTGCCCGAGGCGAAGTCGACCTGGCCCTGCGCGGTGGCGCTGCTGAACGGCTTGAACGCGGCGCGCGCGCTCAGCCCCTTGGCCTGCAGCGCCGCCAGCGCGCGGCCGGCGTTGTAGTCGCGCCAGTCGATGGCGTAGGCGAAGCCGGCCTGACCGCCGTGGACCGCACCCTGCACCGGCGGCAGTTCCGCCACGCGGGCGCCGCCGTCGATGCGGCTGCGGCTGCCGGCGAAGGCCACGCCGTAGGCCGGTGCGATCGCGTAGCTGGTGCTGCCGTAGAACACATCGCCCTTGATCGACGGCGTCTCGGCGAAGATCGAATGGACCAGGCGGAACTGCGCCTGCTGCACCGGCACGACGTACGCGCTGCCGGCATCGAAGCGCTGCCCGTCCACCGTCACTGCGCGATCCAGTGCGCGCACGTCAATGCGGTGCAGCAGCAACAGCTCCAGCAGGCGCCGGGTCAGTGCCGGGTCGTGCGCATCGCCGAACACGAAGCTTTTCACCGGCTGTTGTGCCGCCTGCTTCAGCGCACTCTGGAAGAAGGTCTTCTGCAGGTCGAACAGGCCACTGCGCTCGGTCACCGCACCGCGCACCGTGCCCAGGCCGGTGGCGACCTGGTTGCGGATGGTGAAGGGGAAGGTCAGCAGGCCGTTCACCGATTCCTGCACGCGCCCACGCGAGCTGGCCTGCTCGACGGTGACACCGACCGCGCCGTGGAAATCCGGATAGGTCGAGCCATACACCGGCGAGAAGTTGTCGTAGTTCTCGCCGGTGTAGTACAGCGAACCCAGCGCATCCAGCGACTGCGCGTGGTACTTGGCCAGGGTCTTGTTGAACTCGTACGATGCAGCCGGAATCAACGGGCTGTGCATGCTCTTCGGCGAGGGCTCGAAGTAGTACGTGCTGTCCTTGCCCATCTCGTGGAAGTCGATCTGCACGTTCGGGTACCACTGGTGGAACACGGCCAGCTTGGGCCGCGAGTCCTGCTGGGTCAGGGCCAGCCAGTCGCGGTTGAGATCGGTGAAGTAGTGGTTGGTACGGCCCTGCGGGAACGGTTCGACATGTTCCTTGTCAGCCGGATCGGACGAGGCCGGCTCCGAAGCCCACGCGTTGTGCCAGTTCGCGGCACGGTCGCGGCCGTCGGGATTCTGCGCCGGGTCGAACAGCACCACCGACTGCTGCAGCCACTGCTGGGTTTCGGCACTGCGGTTGGCCACCAGGTAGTAGGCGGTCAGCATCGCCGCTTCGCCGCTGGAGGTTTCGTTGCCATGCACGCTGTAGCCCAGCCAGACCACGACGGGGCTGTCACCGGCGGCGCTGCGCGGTTGCGCCGGGTCGACCAGGGTGGCGTGCTGCTGGCGGATCTGTTCGATGCGCGCCTGGTTGTCGGCGGCGGTGACGGTGGCGATCAGCAGCGGGCGGCCTTCGTAGCTGCGGCCGATCTCCTGCACGCGGATCTTGTCCGAGTGCTTCGCCAGTTCCTGGAAATAGCCCACCAGCTGGTCATGGCGGGTGTAGCGGCTGCCGATCGGGTAGCCAAGGAACTGCTCGGGGCTGGGAATGGCGGCATCGAACGCGGCAGCGTCGGTGGCCTGCGGGAAGAAGTACGCACTCTGGGCCTGCGCCGGCAGCGGCGAGGACAGGACGGTGGCGGCGGCAAGCAGCAGCGGAAGAACGGCACGGCGGTGGAAGGACACGGTGACTCCCCAGGAAACAGGACAGCGGCAACGCGGCCGGCCACGGGTTGTGGCCGGCCGTGGCGATGGCATCAGAAGCGGTAATCGAAGCCGAGGGTGAAGTAGCGGCCACGCAGGTCGTACTGGCTGAAGTCGTACGGCGCGCGGATGCCCGGGAACGAGGCGTCGTACGGCGGCGTCTTGTCAGCCAGGTTCTGTACCTTGGCGTACACGGTCAGCTTGTCGATGCCGGCATAGGCCAGGTACAGATCGAACTGGTTGTACGCATCGATGCGGTCCTGCACGGCCGCGGCGGCGGTGCTGGCCTTCTGGTCGTAACCGCTGGTGTAGTACCAGGTGACGGCCGCGGTGAAATCGCGGTAGGTCCAGTCCAGCGTGGTGGTCGCCTTGTTCTTCGGCAGCGTTGCGCCGAGGTTGCTGCCGGCGTAGTCCACCAGCGGGCCACCGACCACGGTCGGGCGACGGTAGTCACGCACGTGGGTGTAGGCCGAGGACAGGGTGAAATCGCCCAGCGCGGCGGTCGGGATGCGCTGGCGCAGTTCGACGTCGATGCCCGAGGTCTTCAGCTCGCTCAGGTTCTGGTAGCGGTTGAACACGGCCAGCAGCTTGCCGCGTTCGTCGCGCTGCACGGCACCGGCCACGTTGTCGTTGACCAGGGTCTGGGTGTTGTTGGTGCCGACCAGGTTGTCCAGCTGGATGCGGTAGTAGTCCACGCTCAGGTTGGTGTTGGCCCACGGCGAGAGCACCACGCCGAAGTTCACGCTCTTGGTGCGCTCGGGCTTCAGCTCGCTGTTGCCGACGGTGAAGAAGGTGGGGTTCTGGCGCGAGCCCGGCACGTCCGGATCACGCGGGTCGACCACGCTGCCGTAGGCGATGCTGGTGCTGTTGGAGTTCTCCGACAGCGACGGCGCACGGAAGCCCTTCGACGCCGAGGCGCGCACCAGCAGGAAATCCAGCGGCTGCCAGCGCAGGCCGAGCTTGGGCGAGAACGCGTCGCCGAAGTCGTCGTAGTGGTCGGCACGCGCGGCGGCGGACAGTTCCAGGCCCGTGGCCAGCGGCACGTTCACTTCGGCATAGGCGGCGCTGACCTTGCGCTCGCCGTGCACTTCGGCGATGGCCGGGCGTACCTGCAGGCCGGCATCGATCTGCCAGGGGTTGTTGGAATCGAGCTTCTCGCGGCGCCATTCGGCACCGGCAGCAAAGCCGATGTCACCGGCCCAGGTGCGGCCCAGGGTGCCGGAGATCTTGGCGTCTACGCCCTGCAGCACCGATTCGGCCGGGCGCAGGGTGGAGATGTTGATCGCATCGATCACCGACTGCGGGGTGGCCGACGGGTTGAGCAGGTTGTAGCTGCCGCTGGCCAGCGCATCGGCCAGCGCCCAGCGGTTGGCGAAGCCGCCCGACACGGTCTCGCGCTCGCTGCTGCGGGCGCCGAACGCGGCCACTTCCCAATCCCAGGCGGCGGTGCTGCCGCGCAGGCCGACCACGCCGCGGTAGGCGGTGGAGCGGTTAGTCTTGATGGTGCCGCCGAGGTCGAAGAAGGTGTATTCGATCGGCACGGCGCGGCCATACGGGTTGTACGGGCTGCTGGCCGGCAGGTTGGACGAGACCGGTTCGGCAAGGCCGGTTTCCGCGTTCAGGGCGAAGCGGCCGCTTTCCAGGGTGAAGAACGGGCTGCTGCCGAACCACGCGGCGCTTTTGATCTGGCTGTACAGCACTTCGCCGAAGGCTTCGACGTTCTCGCCGAGGCGGAAGGTGCCGTTGGCATACGCCTGGTAGCGCTTGGTCGAGGGAATCAGGGTGGTGTACGGCGCCTGGTTGAAGCCGCAGGTATCACCGGCGAGGCCGTCGATGGGCGCGCTGGCGACGCGGGTGGTGCCGGTGGGGCAGTTGCCGTCGGCATCGAGCATTGGCACCGAGACGCCGTTGATCAGATAGCGCGCGCCCTTGGCCGACCAGCCGTTCCAGCGGCCGCCGGGCTGGTCGCTGTAGATGCCGCTCTTGGTCAGGTTGCGCTCGTCCTGGTCCAGGCGCTCGCGGTTGTAGCCCTGCAGGCTGAAGAGGATGTTGTAGCCATCGGTATCCAGGTCACCGAGGCCACCGACGAACTTCAGGTTCTGCTCGTGCAGGCCGCCCTGGTCGGCACCGCCGAAGCTGCCGCCGAGTTCGGCGCCTTCGAAGTTCTGCCGGGTGATGATGTTGACCACGCCGGCCACCGCATCGGAACCGTACACGGCCGATGCGCCGTCCTTGAGCACTTCGATGCGCTCGACGGCGACCAGCGGCAGCGCGTTGAGGTCGACGAAGGTGTCGGACAGGCCGCCGGCCGGGAAGCCGTAGTTGGCCAGGCGGCGGCCGTTGAGCAGCACCAGCGTGTTCTTCTGCGAAAGGCCGCGCAGGCCGATGCCTGCCGAGCCGGACGCCCAGCCGTTGTTGGTGGTTTCGTTGGCGGCGTTGCCGGTGTTGGCCGAGATCGAACGCAGCACGTCGGCGACGGTGGCCTTGCCGGTCTGTTCCAGCTGCTGGCGGCCGATCACCTGCACCGGGTTGGACGCCTCGGTATCGGTGCGCTTGATGTTGGAACCGGTGACGCGCACGGCGGCCAGGGTGCTGGCTTCGCCACTGGCGTCGGCGGAGGTTTCGGCGGCGGCAGACAAAGGCGCGGCCAGAGCGACGGCCAAGGCCGCCACGAGCAGGGTGTGCTGGGGCATGACGATGTGGGGGGTGGTAGTGGACGACGGAAGTTCCGCAGTAATCCATGCCAGGTCTGGCGCGACCAATAACATCTCTTCATACGGATATAAGAGAAGCTAACATCTCTTCATCCGGATGGAAAGAATTGCTTTACGGAAAGCCAACAACCGGGACGGCCGCGGCGGCGGGGCCGGCGTACAATCGCGCCATGGAAATCTTCAAAGTCTTCATGCTCGAGGCGGCCCACCGCCTGCCCAACGTGCCGCCGGGCCACAAATGCGCGCGCCTGCACGGCCACTCGTTCCGGGTGGAACTGAAGGTGGAAGGCGAGCCGGGTGCGCAGACCGGCTGGATCATGGATTTCGGCGACGTCAAAGCCGCCTTCCAGCCGATCTACGACCGCCTGGACCACCACTACCTCAACGACATCCCCGGCCTGGAAAACCCGACCAGCGAGAACCTGGCGGTGTGGATCTGGAAGGAGCTGAAGCCGGTGCTGCCCGCGCTGAGCGAGATCACCGTGCATGAAACCTGCACCTCGGGCTGCCGCTACCGCGGCCCGGCTGCCTGATCAAGCCATTGATACGCAAGGGTTTCTGAAGGCGCCTTGAGCGCCTTCTTCTTTTTTGTTGCATTGCGGCATGATCGGCGTATGCTGCATTGCATCAACCGCTTTCGATGCCGCCATGGCCAACGCCTTCGCCGATCGTTTCAGTGATGCCACCCGCCAGCTGGCGGCTGCGGCAACGCGTGCAAACCGATTGGCGCTGGAAAACGCCGAGAGCATGTTCGGCGTGCAGCTGAAGGCGATGGAACGCAACCTGACCGCAACCGGCGGCTGGCTGGGCGAACTGGCCCGCAGCGAGGATCCGGCCGGGTTGCTGCCCAAGGGCGCACAGCTGTGGCAGGACAACCTGCAGCGGCTGGGCCAGGCCCAGCAGGAAGTGGTCGATCTTGGCCTGCAGGCCGGTCGCGCCTGGTCCGACCTGGTGCAGGGCCAGACAAATACAACGGCGGACGCCACCGGCAACAGCCACTGACGTCACGCCCACGCTCATTGCATGGGTCCCTCCCCCCATGCAATCCGGACCCGGCAGATCCCTCCCTCTGCCGGGTCTTTTTTTGCCTGCGATTCCGGTAAAGCGCATCCACGCATGGCGTGGATCTACCGGTGAGGTGCGATTCCGGTGAAGCGCACGCGTCACGGGCGGCCTGGCGGCCGCGCACACCGGTAGCGCCGGGCCATGCCCGGCGAGCGCAGCGGCGTATCAGGGCCCCGCGCTCTCCGCGCGCGGCAGCGCAAACACGAACAGCGCGCCGGTCGCGCTTTCCCGCAGTTCGATACGACGACCGTGCAGCTGCACGATGCGCTGCACGATCAGCAGCCCCAGCCCGCCATTCTCGCCACGCCGCGCCCCCAGTGCCGCCGGTGCCTGGAACAGCTGCGCGCGCAGCGCCGGGGCCACGCCCGGGCCATCGTCGGCCACGCTCACTTCCACGCTGCCTTCGATGGCGCGCAGCTGCACCCGTACCTCGCCACCCTCGGGCGCATGCCGCAGCGCGTTGTCGAGCAGGTTGGTCAGCACCCGCTCGACCAGGCCGAGATCGGCACGCACCAGCGGCAGGCCCGGCGGGAAGTCCGCATGCAGGTGCTGGCCGCGTGCCTGCGCGGCCAGTTCGAATTTCTGCAGCACGTCCTGCAGCAGCTCCGGCAGCGCGAACACCTCCCACTCCAGGCGCACTTCGCCATGTTCCAGCCGCGCCAGTTCGAACAGCGCGCGCGCCAGGCGGCCGACCTTCGCGCTCTGCGCCAGGGCGATGCCGAGATAGCGACGGCGTTCGTCCGGCGACAGCGTGGCTTCCTTCAGCGCCATCGTTTCCAGGTAGCCATGCAGCGACGACAGCGGCGTGCGCAGGTCGTGCGAGATGTTGGCCACCAGTTCGCGGCGCTGCAGGTCCTGCTGGCGCAGCTGCTGCCACTGTTCGCCCAGCCGCTGCGCCATCTGCGCGTGGGCATGTTCGAGGATCTTCAGTTCGTCACGCTCACCGCTGCGCAGCGGCACCGGGGCCGGCAATGGCGTGGGCGCATCGATGTCGAAGGCCTGGATGCGCCGGGTCAGCCGGCGCAGCGGCCGGGTGACCCAGTAGAACGCCACCAGCCCGGCCAGCAGGCCCAGCCCGCCCACCAGCAGCACCGACCACAGCGTGGTGTTCCACTGGTTGCTGGCGGCCAGGTCGTCGGCCAGCATCTGCCGGTGCTCTCCCACCAGCACCACGTACACATAACCGGCCTGGCGCCCCTGCACCACCAGCGGGGCCACGCTGAACACCTTGCGGCCGCCGGTACTGCGCGGGTCGTCGCCGAGGATCGGCAGCGGTGCACCGGCCAGCAGGCGACGCAGCGGCGCCAGGTCGACGCGGTTGCGCAGCAGGTGGCCGCTGGGCGCATCGTGGCCGAGGATGCGGCCCTGGTCGTCCAGCAGGTACACCTCCACGCTGGGATTGACCGCCATCAGCTGGCCGAACAGCGCGCGCACTGCGGTATCGCGCATGCCGCTGGTGTCCATCAGTTCGCTGCGCTGGGCGATGTGTTCGGCCAGGCCCAGCGACAGCCGCTGCACCACTTCCTGTTCGTGGCGGGTGCTCGCGCGCATCTGCAGGGCCAGCAGGGCCATGCAGCACATCAGCATCAGCGCGGCGATCACCGCCGCCAGCTTCTGCCACAGATTGGGCGTGATCATGCCGCCGCCCCGGCCGGGTCAACCAGCTTGTAGCCGCGCCCCCACACCGTCAGCAGGCGCCGCGGCGTGGCCGGGTCGAGCTCGATCTTGCTGCGCAGGCGATTGATGTGGGTGTTCACCGTGTGCTCGTAACCATCGTGCTGGTAGCCCCAGACCTGGTTGAGCAGTTCCATCCGTGCGAACACCTGGTCGCGGTGGCGGGCGAAGAACAGCAGCAGGTCGAACTCACGCGGGGTCAGTTCCAGTGCGCTGCCATCGACCGACGCGGTGCGCGCCACCGGGTCAAGCTGCAGGCCACCAACCTCGACCGCACCGGCATCGATGCGCGCGTTCTGTGCCATGGCTTCAGCGCGGCGCAGCAGCGCGCGCACGCGCGCCACCAGTTCGGGCATCGAAAAGGGCTTGGCCAGGTAATCGTCCGCGCCCAGTTCCAGGCCGACGATGCGCTGGGTCTCGCTGCCGCGTGCACTGATGATGATGATCGGCACGTAGCGCGCCATCGAACGGGCACGCTGGCAGATCTGCAGGCCATCCACGCCGGGCAGCATCACGTCCAGCACCAGCGCGTCCCACGGGCCGTCCTGCTCCAGCAGGCGCAGGCCGGCATCGCCGGTGGCGGCGTGGGCGACGTCGTAGCCTTCGTCGGCCAGGTGCATGCGCAGCAGGTCGGCGATATGGGCATCGTCTTCGACGATCAGGACGCGTTTGGCGGACATCGGCAGCTCGGGGCCAGTGGGGAGGCTGCCCGCATTGTGGCGCGGGACGGCCACCGATACCTCACGAAAAATTGAATCCTGCGTGAGGATTCGTTGACCCGGGCAGGCGCAGCATGGCCCCGTCGCCCCTTCCCGGAGTCCGCCATGCCCCTCACCCGCCGCCACCTGCTGGGCCTGGGTGGTCTTGCCACCGCCGCTGGCGTGCTCGGCCTGGGCGCGTGCAGCCGCGCTGCCACGGCCGCCGCCGAAAACCGCCCGGCACGACAGTTCCCGCTGATGCGCACCGACGCCGAATGGCGCCGGCTGCTGACCCCGGCGCAGTACGCGGTGCTGCGCCAGCAGGCCACCGAACGCGCCGGCAGCAGCCCGCTGGACCGCGAACACCGGCAGGGCACCTTTACCTGCGCCGGCTGCCAGCAGCCGCTGTTCTCCTCGTCCACCAAGTTTGAAAGCGGCACCGGCTGGCCCAGCTTCTGGGCACCGCTGCATGGCGCCGTCGGCGAGGACCGCGACACCACCTTCGGCATGCTGCGGGTGGAAGCGCACTGCAGCCGCTGCGGCGGCCACCTCGGCCATGTCTTCAACGATGGCCCGCGCCCCACCGGCCTGCGCTACTGCATGAACGGTGCCGCCCTGCTGTTCCAGCCCGGTGCGGCACAGCAGGACAGCAACGGTGGCTGGCGCGTGCCGCTCGGTTCTTCCCCTACTTCTGGAGCCTGATGATGCTGCTGTTGCTGCTGGCCTACCTGGGCGGTGTACTGACCCTGCTCAGCCCGTGCATCCTGCCGGTGCTGCCCTTCGTGTTCGCGCGGGCCAACCGCTCCTTCGTGCGCAGCACGCTGCCGCTGCTGCTGGGCATGGCGTTGACCTTCGCCGCGGTCGCCAGCCTGGCCGCCGTGGGCAGCCAATGGGTGGCGCAGGCCAACCAGATCGGCCGCTGGCTGGCCCTGGTGCTGATGGCGGTGTTCGCCCTGGCGCTGCTGTGGCCGCGCCTGGCCGACCATCTGCTGGCGCCGTTCCAGCGCGTGGGTGCGCGGCTGAGTGCACGCGCCGATGCCGCCGATGATGCCGGCCGTGGTGGCGCGTGGACCTCGCTGCTGATCGGCATCGCCACCGGCCTGCTGTGGGCGCCGTGCGCCGGGCCGATCCTCGGCCTGGTGCTGACCGGCGCTGCCCTGCATGGCGCCAGCGTCGGCACCAGCGCATTGCTGCTGGCCTACGCACTGGGCGCGGCCACCGCGCTTGCGCTGGCGGTATGGATCGGCGGCCGCGTGTTCAATGCGCTGCAGGCTCGTCTGGGCCTGGGCGACGTGCTGCGCAAGGTGCTGGGCGTTGCCGCGCTGCTGGCGGTGGTGGCCATCGGTCTGGGCTGGGATACCGGCCTGCTGACCCGCCTGTCCACGGTGAGCACCGCGCGCATCGAACAGGGCCTGCTCGATGCCGTGCCCGGTGCGCAGCCGGCGGCGCCGCCGATGATGATGATGGCCGGCGCCACTGCCGGTGCCGACGCGCCGCTGCCGGTGGAAGGCACCCTGCCCGCCCTGGATGGCGCCACCGGCTGGCTCAACAGCCCGCCGCTCAAGGCCGAACAGCTGCGTGGCAAGGTCGTGCTGATCGACTTCTGGACCTATTCCTGCATCAACTGCCTGCGCGCGATGCCCTTCGTGCACGAATGGGAACGCCGCTACCGCGACCATGGCCTGGTGGTGGTCGGCGTGCACACGCCCGAGTTCGCCTTCGAGCGTGACCCGCGCAACGTGATGAAGGCAGTGCGGCAGCTGAAGGTGGAATACCCGGTGGCGCTGGACAACCAGTATTCGATCTGGCGCGCGTTCAACAACCAGTATTGGCCGGCGCAGTACTTCGTCGATGCGCAGGGCAACATCCGCGCCCACCAGTTCGGTGAAGGCAACTACGCGCATTCGGAGCAGGTGATCCGCCGCCTGCTGACCGAGGCCGGCCAGACCGATCTGCCGCCGCCGGCCGACCCGGCCGCCGCCGACCTGCAGGGCGTGGCCACGCAGGCCGACATGGGCAACCTGCGCTCGCCGGAAACCTACCTGGGCCACGCACGTGCCGAGCACTTCGCCTCGCCCGGCGGGCAGCGCACCGATGCGGCCTTCGACTACACGCTGCCGGCCAGCCTCGCGCTGAACCAGTGGGGCCTGTCCGGCCGCTGGACCATCACCGATGAAGCCGCGCAGCTGCAGCAGGCCGGCGGTCGCATCGCCTTCCAGTTCCATGCCCGCGACCTGCACCTGGTGCTGGCACCAAAACAGGACGGCACGCCGGTGCGCTTCCGCGTGTGGCTGGACGGCAAGCCGCTGCCTGCCGCCGATGCCGGCAGCGATGTCGGCGCCGATGGCAGCGGCGTGGTCAACGAGAACCGTCTGTACCAGCTGGTGCGCCAGCGCGGCACGGTCGGCCCGCACCGCTTCGAGATCGAGTTCCTCGATGCGGGCGTGCAGGCCTATGCCTTCACCTTTGGTTGAGAACAGGAGGGCACGATGAAATTCTCCTTCGAACAGGGCATTGCAGCAGGTGTGGCCGGGCTGGTCGCCACGGCACTGGTGGCCGGCGTGCTGCTGGTCGACCACAGCGCAATGGCCGCACCCGCTACCGCCAGCGCGCAGGTACAGGCGCTGCCGGCACCCACCGGCGATGCCGCCTTCACCGATGGCGCCACCCGGGCCAGCGTGGTGTTTGCCGGTGGCTGCTTCTGGGGCGTGCAGGGCGTGTTCCAGCACGTGAAAGGCGTGAGCAATGCGGTGGCCGGCTATGCCGGAGGCAGTGCCGCCGATGCGCGCTACGAGCGCGTCAGCAGCGGCCGCACCGGCCACGCCGAAGCAGTGAAGGTCGACTACGATCCGCGCCAGGTCAGCTACGGACAGCTGCTGCAGGTGTTCTTCTCGGTGGCGCACGATCCTACCCAGCTGAACTACCAGGGCCCCGACCACGGCAGCCAGTACCGCTCGGCGATCTTCAGCGATGACGCCAGGCAGCTGGCTGCCAGCCGCGCCTACATCGACCAGCTGGGCAAGGCGGGCAGCTACCGCGGCCCGATCGTGACCCAGGTGGCCAGCGGCCAGCGTTTCTATCCCGCCGAGAGCTACCACCAGAACTACATGAACAACTACCCGCAGGCGGCCTACATCCGCTACTACGACGCACCGAAGCTGGCCGCGCTGGGCAAGCAGTTCCCCGCGCTGTACCGGCGCCAGGCGTCGCTGGTGCCGATGCGCTGACCGCGCTTCTGTAGAGTCGAGCTTGCTCGACTGTCCCGGCAAAGCAGTCGAGCAAGCTCGACTCTACGAAGCGCCAGCGATTGTTGACGCGGCCCATAAAAAAAGACGCACGACCCTGCGGCCGTGCGTTTGCAATGGATCGGCCAGGCCCCGATCAGGCCCCACCGACGGCACCATGCTAGGCTCGGCGGCATCATGGGTACAGCTCCAGATGCAGGCCAGTCCAATGGATACAGATCCACGCACCACCCCGGCCCCGCCGCGCTACCAGCGCCTGTCCGATGAACTGGCCGAGGCCATCCACGGCGGTCGCCTGCCGGTCGGCAGCCGCCTGCCCTCGCTGCGGCAGATGGCCGCGCAGCGCCAGCTCAGCCTGAACACCGTCATCGCCGCCTACCGCCAGCTGGAAGATGCCGGGCTGGTGGTGCCGCGGCCGAAGGCGGGCTTCGAGGTGGCGCCGCGCCTGTCGGTGCCGCAGCGGTCACTGCGCGATGCACCCTCGGCGCCCACCGCACCGCTGCAGCAGGCGTTGATGGCGCGCGTGCTCGAGGCACAGCGACGCCCCGGGGTGATCGATCTGGCGTTCGCCGGACCACGTGGACGGCAGTTCTATCCCGGTGCGCAGCTGGCCCGGCACACCGCACAGGTGCTGCGCCACGGCCAGCAGACGGTGGAAACCTACGCGCGCCCGAATGGCTCGCCGCGCCTGCTGGCGCAGATCGTACGGCGTGGCCCGAGGATGGGCCTGCACACGCATGCCGACCGCCTTCTGTTGACCCATGGCGCGATGGAAGCACTGCAGCTGGCCCTGCGCGCGGTGACCGAACCGGGCGCGGCCGTCGGCATTGAAGCGCCGTCCTATTTCAACCTGTACCCGCTGCTGGCCAACCTTGGCCTGCAGGCCATCGAACTGCCTACCCACCCGCAGCACGGGCTGGACGTGGATGCGCTGGAAGCGCTGCTGGAGCACACGCCGCTGGCCGCGCTGGTGGTGATGCCCACCGTGCACAACCCGCTGGGCTGCACCATGCCGACGGCCGCCAAGCAGCGCCTGGCCGAGCTGGTCAACGCACACCAGCTGCCGCTGATCGAGGATGCGGTGTATGCCGAGCTGCAGTTCTGCGAGCCACCAGCGCCGCTGCTGAAGGCGTTTGATCGCGATGGCTGGGTGATGGTGGTCGGCGGTTTTTCCAAGACGCTGGCGCCGGATTACCGCATCGGCTGGCTCGATGGCGGCCGTTTTGCCGAGCGCATCGCCCTGCTGAAATTCCAGTCGACCGGCGGTGAACCGCAGCTGCTCGGTGATGCGGTGGCGGCCTACCTGGAAGCGGGCAGTTACGAGCACCACCTGCACCGCATGCGCCGGCTGTACCGCGAACAGGTCGGGCGCCTGCGCCAGCTGGTGGCCGAACACTTCCCCGCCGGCACCCGTGCCACCGAGCCGCAGGGTGGCTTCCTGCTGTGGCTCGAGCTGCCCGGCGTGGATACCCGCGAACTGTTCGAGCGGGCGCTGGCGGAGGACATCGTGTTCATGCCCGGCCAGGTGTATTCGCGCGGCGCGCGCTACCGGCATTGCCTGCGGCTGTCGTGCTGCCAGGCGCTGGATGCGCGCTTCATCAACGCGGTGGAACGGCTGGGCGCGATCGCGCGGGAATTGTCTGCACGGTAGTGCCGGCCGCTGGCCGGCAATCGCGGTGCCGTTCGTATCGGGTTGCCGGGTAGAGTCGACCGTTGGTCGACTGCTCCTGATCAGACCCCGCGCTGCGCGCGATAGTCGACTGACAGTCGACTCTACTGCTGCTCTGCTCCCAGGTGTGCGCCCAGGGTTTGGCCATCCGCGCCCGGCAGGTACGGCAGGCGGCCCCAGCACGGCATCGGCAGGCGCTGCTGCAGGGTGGCGATGTTCTCGTCCTGGCGCTGCATGGTCGGATCGATGTGGTTGCCGATCCAGCCCAGGCACGCCACGCCGCTGGCCTGCAGCGACTGCGCGGTCAGCCGTGCGTGGTTCACGCAGCCCAGGCGCATGCCCACCACCAGCAGCACCGGCAGGTGCAGCGCGCGCACCAGATCCAGCTGATCCAGGGTGGCCGACACCGGCGCCAGCCAGCCGCCCACGCCTTCCACCACCACCACGTCGGCCTGCGCACGTAGGCGCTCGAACGCGGCCACGATCGGCGCCAGCTGCACCTGCACGCCGTCCTCGGCGGCGGCCAGTTCCGGCGCCAGCGGCTGCCGCAGCGCATAGGGATTCAGGTCGGCGTAGTCCGGCACCGGCCAGCTGGCCGCCTGCAGCGCCAGGGCATCCTCGTTGCGCAGGCCGTGGCCGAGGTCCTGGCTGCCACTGGCCACCGGCTTCATGCCCACCGCACGCAGCCCGCGCCGGCGCAGCGCATGCAGCAGCGCGGTGCTGCTGGCGGTCTTGCCGATCTCGGTATCGGTCCCGGTGACGAACAGTGCCGGCGGCAACGTGGTAGGCAGGGGCATCAACGGCTCCAGGCATGCAACAGAGCGTGCATTATCGCTGGTCCCGTACGCTTGCTAGACTGCAGGCATGTTCGCCAATGCCTCGCTCACCGGCAGCAAGCCGGAACAATACGCCCAGCTGCTGGAACAGGCCCGCGGCCTGGTCTACGCCGAGTCCGACCGCATCGCCAATGCGGCCAACCTCTCCGCACTGGTCTACCACGCCCTGCCCGACCTGAACTGGGTGGGCTTCTACCTGTACGACGGCAAGGAGCTGGTGGTCGGCCCGTTCCAGGGCCTGCCGGCCTGCGTGCGCATCCCGCTGGACAAGGGCGTGTGCGGTGCCGCCGCCAGCCAGCGCGTCACCCAGCGCGTGGAAGACGTCGACGCCTTCCCCGGCCACATCGCCTGCGATTCGGCCTCGCGCTCGGAACTGGTGGTGCCGCTGCTGCGCGGTGATGAACTGATCGGCGTGTTCGACATCGACAGCCCGAAGGTGGGCCGCTTCGATGCCGAGGACCAGGCCGGTCTGGAAGCCATCGCCCGCGTGTTCGTCGAGGCCCTGGGATGAGCGCACCGAAGCTGCGCAACATCGGCCCGAAGAGCGCGGCGTGGCTGCGTCAGGTCGGCCTGCGCAGCCGCGAGGACCTGGCCGCGCTCGGCGCGGTCGGGGCCTTCGTCAAGGTCAAGCGCGCCGGCTTCAAGCCGAGCCTGAATCTGCTTTATTCGCTGGAAGGCGCGCTGCTGGACTGCCACTGGCAGGAGCTGGGCGAAGCCCAGCGCGAGGCGCTGGTGCAGGATTACGAGGCACGTATCGCCGCGCACCCGCTGAAGGCGGCCGGCCCGGCATCGGGTCCGGTGCATGAGCAGCGCTTCGACACCGGGGATGACGGCGAAGACAGTTTTGCCGAGAACGCGGACGAGGATTAGAGCGTCCGCGCTTCGCGCTCGCCGGGCATGGCCCGGCGGTCGCGTTTACGGCTGCTGCAGTTCCAGCAGCTCGCCCACCAGGCCCACTTCGCCGCGCTCCAGCCACACCCGCAGGCGCGTGCCGTGGTCGATGCGCAGTGCCCAGCACAGCGACAGCGGCAGCCCGCAGACCTGCGACAGCACCATGCGCAGCGGGCCGCCATGGCTGACCACCACGGTCGGCAGCGGATCCTCATCGTCCAGCAGGCGATCCAGCGCGCGTGCGATGCGCCGTTCGAAGTGGCCCCAGCTCTCGCCGTTGGGCGGCGGGAAGGCATGCGGATCGGCATGGAAGGCCGCCAGCGCGTCCTCCGGCAGGTCGAACAATGACTGCCCGTCCCAATCGCCGAAATCCAACTCCTCCCACTCCTCGTGCGCCTCCACGTCCAGCCCGCGCGGGGTGGCCAGGGCCATCGCCGTGTGCAGCGAGCGCAGGCGCGGCGAACTGATCACCCGCTGCCAGTCCTGCTCGGCATAGGCGTCGACCAGTTCCTGCGGCAGGCGGGCCAGCTGCGGCGGATCGCTGCGGCCATCGAGGAACTCATCGCGGCCGTTGCCGGCATGGCGGACCAGGTCGAGGATCATGCGTGCGTCCTGTGCAGGCAACGCGGGAACAGCAGAAAACAGCGGGACATCGGCAACGGCACCACGGGATCGAGGGGACATTCTACGGGCACGGCAAAGACAGTCGAGCAGGCTCGACTCTACGGGGCTGCTGGGATGCCGTAGACTGCGCCCACTTCCAGGTGACCTGCGGCCACGGCCGGCAGGTTGAAACGGGAAGCCGGTGACGCGTGGCAACACGCCAGGCCGGCGCTGCCCCCGCAACGGTAAGCACGTCTGTTCCAGGCAACATCGCCACTGTGCCTCTGGCATGGGAAGGCGCCTGGACGGTGGCCTCGCGCCACCTGGCGGCAAGCCCGGAGACCGGCCCGGAAGCCTCAGGTCGCGATGCGGTGGGCATGGCGCTGGATGACCGTGGCGCTGCCGCGGCTTCGGCGCCTGCCTGCCTTCGCGGTTCCTCCCCTTCGCCACGCGGGCGTGCGTGGCACCTGGAGTCCCCCCGATGAAGCTGCAGTCCCGAATGCTGTCCCTGGCCGTGCTGGCCGCCCTGCCCGCCCTGGCCCATGCGCAGGCCAACGATGACACCGCGGCGCTGGACCAGGTGCTGGTCACCGCCACGCGTACCCCCATCGCCCTGCAGGACAGCATCGCGCCGGCGCAGGTGATCGACCGTGCGCAGATCGAATCCAGCCAGGCCACCTCGCTGCAGGAGCTGCTGGCGGGCCGCGCCGGCATCAACCTGACCAACAGCGGTGGCCTCGGCAAGCAGAGCTCGCTGTTCCTGCGCGGTACCAATTCCTCGCACACCGTGGTGCTGGTCGATGGCGTGCGCATCAACAGCGCCGACCTCGGCCTGGCGATGTACCAGGACCTGCCGCTGGCGCAGATCGAACGCGTGGAAATCGTGCGCGGGCCGCAGTCGAGCCTGTACGGCGCCGATGCCATCGGTGGCGTCATCCAGATCTTCACCCGTCGCAACCAGGGCGACTTCGCGCCACACTTCCAGCTCGGCGGCGGCAGCAACGGCCTGCGCGAAGCCAGCGGCGGCATCGGTGGCAGCGGCGAGCACGGCTGGTTCGGCGCGGACATCGCCTACCAGCACACCGATGGCATCAACGCCTGCCGTGGCTCGGCCACGCTGTTCACCGGCTGCTTCGCCGATGAGCCCGACCGCGATGGCTACCGCAACCTGTCCAAGAGCCTGCGCGGTGGCTACACCTTCAACGACCAGTGGAGCGTGGAAGGCAGCGCGCTGCGTGCCGAAGGCGAGAACCACTACGACGGTTACTACAACTATTCGGAAACGCTGCAGCAGGTGATGTCCGGCAAAGTGCGCTACACCCCGACCGAGCGCCTGGCCTTCACCGCCAGCGTCGGCCGCAGCGACAACGAATCGGACAACTACGGCGACTTCGGTGTGTTCGGCAGCGCGCAGACGCACCGCGACAGTGCATCGCTGCAGGCCGACATCGGTCTGGCCGAGGGCCAGCTGCTGAGCACCGGCGTCGACTGGAGCGAGGACAACCTCGATGGCAGCAGCGCTGGCTACCTGGTCGACAGCCGCCGCAACACCGGCGTGTTCGTGCAGTACCAGGGCCGTTTCGGCCGCCACCAGCTGCAGGTGAGCGCGCGCAACGATGACAACGCGCAGTTCGGCAACCACGCCACCGGCAGCCTCGGCTGGGCGATGGACCTGGGCCACGGCCTGCGCGTGAATGCCAGCTACGGCACCGCGTTCAAGGCACCGACCTTCAGCGACCTGTACGACCCGTGGAGCGGCGTGCCGACGCTGGACCCGGAGAAGTCGAAGAGCGCCAACCTCGGCCTGTCGCAGCATGGCCAGGGCTGGCACTGGGGTGTGGACGTGTACGAGACGCGCATCGATGACCTGATCACCTACGATGCGGCGACCTTCATGATGCAGCAGGTCGAGAAGGCGCGTATCCGCGGTGCCGAACTGACCGCTGGCGTGGTGCTGGCCGGCTTCGACATCAATGGCCAGCTGAGCTACACCGACCCGCGCAACCGCACCGCGGGCAGTGCCCAGTTCGACAACTGGCTGCCGCGTCGCGCGCAGCAGACCGCGCGCCTGGACGTGGACCGCCGCTTCGGAGATTTCCGCGCCGGGCTGACCGTGCTGGGTGCGGGCAAGCGTTACGACGACGCCAGCAACGCGGTGAAGGTGGGCGGCTACGGCACCCTGGACCTGCGCGCGGAATATGCGCTGACGCCGTCGTGGTCGCTGCTGGCGCGCGCGGCCAACGTGTTCGACCGCCGCTACGAGACCGTGGCGTGGTTCAACCAGCCGGGCCGCGAGTATCAGCTGAGCGTACGTTACCAGCCGAAGTAACGAACCACGCCATCGACGCATGGCGTCGATCTACATGTTCGGTAGCGCCGGGCCATGCCCGGCGAGTGGATCACGGCGTCGGAATGTCCGAGGCCAGCCCTGGCAGTTCACGCAGGTCGTCGATGACCGCCACGGCATGCGCCGTTTCCAGGTCCAGGCCACGCGGGTAGCCGTAGCGCACCAGCGCGATCGGCATGCCCGCGTCTTCGGCAGCACGGTAGTCGGTGAGCGAGTCACCGACCATCAGGCAGGCGTCCACCGCCAGCCCGAAGTGCGCAGCGATATGCCGCAGCGGTTCACCACTGGGCTTGCGCTGCGGCAGCGAATCACCGCCCAGCACCAGCGAAAACGCATCGCCGATGCCCAGGTGCTGCAGCAGCGGCGGCACCAGTGCCGCCGGCTTGTTGGTGCAGATGGCCAGCGGCACGCCACGCGTGCGCAGCAGGGCCAGCGCTTCGGGCACGCCGTCGAACAGGCGCGGGCTGCGCAGCAGGCACTCGCGGTAATGCACCATGAACGTCGGCATCACCTCGGCCAGATCGATGTCACTACCGGCGGCATGCACGGCCTGCTCCACCAGCCGCCGCACGCCATCGCCGATCCAGCCCAGCACGGTGGCTTCAGGCACGCGCGCCAGGCCGATGTCCTGCAGCGTGCGGTTCAGCGCTTCGGCGATATCGGCCGCGCTGTCCACCAGCGTGCCGTCCAGATCAAACACAACCAACGGATAGGGATACGACAAGGGACGGCACCTGTACGACGTGGGCCGTCCATTGTACGCCCCGCTTTTTCGCGATCAGACCGGGCAGGTCCGCCTCAGCCGATCCGGCGCGCGCGGGTGGCCAGGAAGGTGGGCAGGTAGCGATCGATCAGGAAGCGCGGCTGCGGCTGCCAGTCTTCCATGAAGCGCTCGACCACGAAGCCGGCATCGAGCTGGCCACCGATCAGTTCACCCAGGCTGTGGCCAAAGGTCAGCGCTTCGCCACGCGCCAGCTTGGCCTCGCGCTCGTCGGCGGGCAGGTCTTCCAGGTCCGAATACGGAATGGCAAACCGCGGGCGGATCAGGCCCTGTTCCTGCAGCTGCGGATCGCGCGCGCCCACGAACACCACCGGGTTGTAGAAGCTGGCCAGAAGCAGGCCATCCCGGGCCAGCACGCGCTGGCACTCGGCCCACACCGGGCGCACGTCGGGCACGTACAGATTGGAAATGGGGTGGAACACCACATCGAAGCTGCCATCGGGGAAGGCGTGCAGGTCACGCATGTCGCCCTGCACGGTGCGCAACGTCAGGCCGTCGCGCTGGGCCACGCTGCGGTCCTGCGCCAGCTGCCCGTCGGACAGATCGAACACGGTGACGATCGCGCCGGCGGCGGCCAGTACCGGCGCCTGCTGGCCACCGGCCGAGGCCAGGCAGAGGATGCGGCGGCCGCGCACATCGCCCAGCCAGTCCAGCGGCAACGCGCGTGGCGTCAGGTGTACCTGCCAGCGGCCCTGGCGGGCAGCGGCGATGGTGTCCGCATCAACGGGGCGAGACCAGTCGCGGACCTCGCGTGCCTGCCGGTCCCACGCCGCGCGGTTGTGGTCGAGCAATGCCTGTCCATGGTTCATGTGTCCTCCTTGATCGCTGGGCGCCAATCCAGATCCTGGAAGGCCGGGCTGGCAAAACACTCGGCCAGGAAATCCAGGAACCGCCGCATGATAGCGGGCTGCTGTCGACGCGATGCGTACACGGCATGAATGCCCAGCTCGTCCAGTTCGTAGGCCGGCAGCAGCTGCACCAGTTCGCCCGAACGCAGCAGCGGTGCTACCTGGTAGGTCGGCAGCATGGCGATGCCGGCACCGGCGCGCACCGCTTCCAGCAGCAGCGAGGCTTCGTTGGCACTGATGTTGCCGCCTACCGCCACCGACAGCGTGCGGCCGTCGCGGTGCAGCTGCCACAGGCTCTTTCCTACGTAATGATGGGTGAGGCAGTTGTGCGCGGGCAGCTGTTCCGGCGCGCTGGGCGTGCCGTGCGCCTGCAGGTAGGCGGGCGTTGCGCACAGCACCGAGCGGCAGGTGGCCAGCCGTCGCGCGATCAGGCTCGGGTCGATCTGGCGCGCGATGCGCACCGCCAGGTCCACGCGCTCCTCCACCAGGTTGACCATGCGGTCGACCAGCAGCAGCTCGATGCGCGCCGCCGGATGGCGCTGCACGAAGGCAGCCACCGCGCGGGCCAGATGGCTCTGCCCGAACGACACGCTGGCGGTGATGCGCAGGGTGCCGTGCGGCTCGGGATCGTCGCTGGCCAGTTCGCCCTGCAGCTCCTCGCCGATGGCCAGCATCTGCCGGAAGCGCGCCAGCGCGGCTTCACCGGCGCCGGTCAGGCTGATCCGCCGCGTGGTCCGGTGCAGCAGGCGCGCGCCCAGCCAGCCCTCCACCTCGGCCAGGTAGCGGGTGACCATCGCGCGGGACATGTCCAGCACCTCGGCGGCGGCGGTCAGGCTGCCGCGCTCGGCCACTTCGACGAACACGGTCATGGCGGTCAATCGGTCCATCTGCTCGATCCATGCAACAAACAAGCGCGTTATACGCTGTTTTTCGAGCAACTGCAGCGGCCTACAGTGGCCTCGTTCCCCCCCATTCCGCCCCAAGGAGTTCCGCCATGAAGATCGCCCTCGTCGGTGCCACCGGCAACATCGGCCGCCAGATCGCCCGCCACGCGCTGGCCAACGGCCACCAGGTCACGGCCGTGGTCCGCAGTGAAAAGGACCTGCCGGCCGAACTGGCCGGTGCCCAGCTGGCCATCGCCGCGCTGGACGACACCGACGCCCTGGCCGCGGTGATTGTCGGCCACGACGTGCTGGCCAGTGCCTACGGCCCGCGCCCGGGTGATGACATCGGCCGCGTGGCCGACGTTGCCGAGCACCTGCTTGATGCCGCGCGCCAGGCCAAGGTGCCGCGCGTGGTGGTGGTCGGTGGCGCTGGCAGCCTGGAGGTGGCGCCGGGCCTGCAACTGGTCGATACGCCCGACTTCCCCGACGCCTACAAGCCGTACGCTCTGGCGCATCGCGAAGCGCTGAAGCGCCTGCAGGCCGTGGATGACCTGGACTGGACCTTCTTCTCGCCGGCGGCGGAGATCGGCCCGGGCGACGAGCGCGGCCAGTACCGCGTGCAGGCGAAGACCTTCCTCGCCGATGCCAGCGGCCACAGCCGCATCAGCTACGCCGATTACGGTGCCGCGTTTGTGGCCGAGCTGGAAGCGGGCAAGTACCCGAAGCAGATCATCACTGCGGCGTATTGATCGATACGTTCCCCCTGTAGAGCCGATCCTGCGCTCGGCTCGAGGCAACCACTGCAGCCGAGCATGGGCTCGGCTCTACACGAGGAATCGTTGATGCGTACTGCTGCCCTGCTTCTTCCGTTCGCGCTGGCCGCCGGTTTCACCAGTGCACCGCTGCTGGCCGCGCCGGCCATGCCCGCGTCCATCGCGGCGAAACACTCACAACTGCACCTGCAGACCTTCCATCCCGGCCCGCAGGCGATGTTCTCGGTGTCTTCGGTGCTGATCGAAGGCCGCCATGAGGCGATCCTGGTCGATGCGCAGTTCGCGGCCAGCGATGCGCGCGCACTGGTCGAGAAAATCCGCGCCAGCGGCAGGCAGCTGACCACGATCTACATCAGCCACGGCGATCCCGATTACTACTTCGGCCTGGCCACGCTGCAGGATGCCTTCCCGCAGGCACGCATCGTCGCCACCGCGCAGACCGTCGCCCACATCGAGCAGACCCAGGCCGGCAAGCTGGCCTACTGGGGCCCGAAGATGGGTGCCGACGTGCCCGCGCGCATCGTCGTGCCGCAGGTGCTGGACGGCGATGCGCTGCAGCTGGAAGGCCAGCGCCTGCCGCTGATCGGGCTGGATGGGCCGACGCCGGACCGCACGGTGCTGTGGGTGCCGTCGCTGCGCGCGATCGTGGGTGGCATTCCGGTGGTGGCCGGTGAGCATGTGTGGATGGCCGATACGCAGACGCCGCAGTCGCATGCCGATTGGCTGCAGACGCTGCAGCGGCTGCAGGCGCTGAAGCCGAAGGTGGTGGTGCCGGGTCATTACGCGCCGGGTGCGGCGCTGGATGCGAGCGCGCTGCGTTTTACGGCGGACTACATCCGTGCGTTTGATGTGGAAACGGCGAAGGCGAAGGACAGTGCGGCGCTGGTGAAGGCGATGCGGGCGCGTTACCCGACGCTGGCGGGTGTGGAGTCGCTGGAGCTGAGTGCGAAGGTGGCCAAGGGCGAGATGCAGTGGCCTTGAGGTAGGTGGTTTCTTTTTTGCAGGGCTGCGCCCTGCACCTGCTCAATGCAACGGCAACGGCAACAGCTGGGTATCTGTGGGTTGGCGGGGTGGGTCCGGTGGCAGGGGACGCCGTGAACCCGTCCATGGGGGC
>NZ_JACVTV010000061.1:0-24557 GCF_016624625.1 Stenotrophomonas sp. S41
GCCCCCGTGCCAGCCCCCGCCCCGGCTGCACCGGTCGAGCGCCGTCGCTCGCTGGTGGCCGCACGCATCTACCTGCTGGGCATCCTCGAGATGCAGCGCAATCCGATGGCCGCCGCCCTGTTCCGCGACCTGCAGCAGGCCCGCGCCGAGAACGACGTGGTGAAGGTGCTGCAGGCGGCGCTGCAGGTGCTGCCCGGCATGACCTCAGAAGGCTATTGCCAGCGCGTGCGGCAGCGTCTGCTGGAAGCGCTGCCGATGGAGCACTGCGACGCGTTTGCGGCAACGGCGTAGGGTTGCGAAAACATCCACGCATGGCGTGGATCTACAACATCACGCGACCGGATCAACCCGTAGATCCACGCCATGCGTGGATGCGATGAATCAACGGAAGTTGTTGCGCAGGCCGTTCCAGCACTGCTGGTAATCGCCCTGGCGGTGGCTGGCGGCCACAGCCTGCGCGCTCGGGCGGATCACCGCGCGGGTCTCGAACATGAAGGCCATCGTGTCCTTGATGACATCGGCCTTGGACAGGTCGGCATTGGATGCCTTGTCGAAGGTCGGCGCATCCGGGCCATGGCCGCTCATGCAGTTGTGCAGCGACGCGCCACCGGGCACGAAGCCCTCGGCCTTGGCGTCGTAGGCACCGTGCACCAGGCCCATGAACTCGCTGGCGATGTTGCGGTGGAACCACGGCGGACGGAACGTGTTCTGCGCCACCAGCCAGCGCGGCGGGAAGATCGCGAAATCCATGTTGCTGGTGCCGGGCGTGTCGCTGGGCGAATGCAGCACCAGGAAGATCGACGGGTCCGGATGGTCGTAGCTGATCGAGCCGATCGTGTTGAAGCGGCGCAGGTCGTAGCGGTACGGCGCGTAGTTGCCGTGCCAGGCCACCACGTCCAGCGGCGAATGGTCGATGGGCGCGCGCCACAGGCGGCCCTCGAACTTGGCGATCAGTTCGAAATCACCGTCCACATCCTCGAATGCGGCGTGCGGGGTTTCGAAGTCGCGCGGGTTGGCCAGGCCGTTGGCACCGATCGGGCCCAGGTCCGGCAGCTTCAGCAGCGCGCCGTAGTTTTCGCAGATGTAGCCGCGGCTGGGGCCGTCGGGCAGCTCGACGCGGAAGCGCACGCCGCGCGGAATGACCGCGATCTGCTGCGGTTCGATCTCGATCACGCCCAGTTCGGTCAGCAGGCGCAGCGCGCCCAGCTGCGGCACGATCAGCAGTTCGCCGTCGGCGTTGTAGAAGTAGCGGCCGACCATGTCCCGGTTGGCGGCGTACAGATGGATGCCGACGCCGGCATGCGCATCGGGCGCGCCGTTGCCGCCCATCGTGTACAGGCCTTCGACGAAATCGGTCGGCAGTTCCGGCAGCGGCAGCGGGCTCCAGCGCAGCTGGTTCGGCGACGCCGGCTGCGCGCCGAAATCACACTGCAGCTGCGACTGCGCGAACGGAGTGAATTCGCCGTGGGTCACCGCCGGGCGGATGCGGTACAGCCAGCTGCGGCGGTTGCTGCCGCGCGGCGCGGTGAACGCGGTGCCGGACAGCTGTTCGGCATACAGGCCGTGGGCCACCTTCTGCGGCGAGTTCTGCCCGACCGGCAGCGCGCCGGCGACGGCCTCGGTGGCGAATTCGTTGCCGAAACCGGACTGGTAGCCGCGGGCGATGAGGGCGGTGGACATGGTGGCTCCTGGAACGCGATGCCGGAACGGAAAGCAGCCGAGCATGGCTCGGCTCTACTGGTGAGCAGCCGCCGGGCGTCGCCCGGCGCTGCCGATGAACGTTACAGCACGCCGCGGCGGATCTGGTCGCGCTCGATGCTTTCGAACAGCGCGGTGAAGTTGCCTTCGCCGAAGCCTTCGTTGCCCTTGCGCTGGATGATCTCGAAGAAGATCGGGCCGATGCAGTTCTGGGTGAAGATCTGCAGCAGCTTGCGCTGGTGGGTTTCCGGATCGGCGTCGATCAGGATCTTGTTCTTCGCCAGGCGCGCCACGTCTTCACCGTGGTTCGGCACGCGCTGGTCGATCACATCGAAGTAGGTTTCCGGCGTGTCGAGGAAATCGACGCCCTGCGCGCGCATGGCTTCGACGGTCTCGTAGATGTTGTCGGTGAAGCAGGCGATGTGCTGGATGCCCTCGCCCTTGTACGCGTCCAGGTACTCGTTGATCTGGCTCTTCGGGTCGGATGATTCGTTCAGCGGGATGCGCACGATGCCGTCCGGCGCGGTCATCGCCTTGGACACCAGGCCGGTCTTCAGGCCCTTGATGTCGAAGTAGCGGATCTCGCGGAAGTTGAACAGGCGCTCGTAGTAATCCGACCACTGCTGCATGTTGCCGAAGTACAGGTTGTGGGTCAGGTGGTCGATGAAGGTCAGGCCGAAGCCGAACGGACGCAGGTCGGCGCCGTCGATCACTTCATAATCGCCATCGAAGACGCTGCCGGCGCTGCCGTAGCGGTCCACCAGGTACAGCATGCAATCGCCGATGCCCTTGATGACCGGGGCGTTGACGGCCTTGCTGTCCGGCTTGAAGGCGATGGCTTCGGCGCCGTTGCCCAGGGCGGTCTGGTAGACCTCCTGGCCCGGCTTCTTGAAGCGGATGGCGAAGCCGCAGGCGCACGGACCGTGCTTTTCGGCGAAGTCGGCGGCGAAGGAATCCGGGTCTTCGTTGACGAGGAAGTTGACGTCGCCCTGGCGATAGACGGTAATCGGACGCTGCTTGTGCTTGAGCACCGCGCTGAAGCCCATCTTGCGGAAGTACTCGTGCAGCTCCTGGCCACGGCCGGCCGGGGCGGCAAATTCGACGAACTCGAAGCCGTCGATGCCCATCGGGTTTTCGAAGGTGGTGACCTGCATGCCGGGGTTCGGGTGCGAGGCGGTCGGGACTGCGGTATTCATGGCGTGGCTCCGAATCGGTACCGCATCGGTACAAACCAGGTGCGGGCTAGGGTGGACCCGGCGAGAATGCAGGGTCCGGACATACCACTTATAGTTACACTTGAAACCACCAGCAAGGTGCACCGCAGCATGAGCCCAGCCGACCCCGCCTCCACCCGCGTGCGCGCCTCGCACGTCCTGCTCGACCTGGAACAGTTCCTGCCGTATCGGCTGAGCGTGCTGTCCAACCGCGTGAGCGGCAACATCGCCAAACTCTATGGCGACCGTTACGGCTTGGCCATTCCCGAGTGGCGGGTGATCACCATCCTGGCGCTGTATCCGGGGTCGTCGGCCAGTGAGGTCTCCGACCGCACGGCGATGGACAAGGTGGCGGTCAGCCGGGCGGTGGCGCGCCTGCTGGAGCGCGGTTTCATCAAGCGTGAGACGCATGGCGACGACCGCCGGCGCTCGGTGCTGGCGCTGTCGGCGGCGGGGTTCGAGGTGTACGAGACGATCGCGCCGCTGGTCATCGAGATCACCCGCAAGCTGATGTCGGTGCTGAGCGAGGAAGAAGAGCAGGTGCTGGAGAAGCTGATCCTGCGGCTGGCCGGTGACGGCCTGGAGCGGATGGGCGAAGGCGTCTGAGGGGAAGTTTCCGGGGCCCTGCCCCGGACCCCGGTCGCGTCGATCGTGCTCGACTGGGGCAACGTCCAGAGCAACAGCTGGCTTTCCGTGGGATGGCGGGGCGGTGTGGCCTTGCAGGACACGCCGTGAACCCCCCTCCGGGGTCCGGCCCAGCCGCTGGCGGCTGTGCGTTCGGGCGCTTGCGAAGCAATGCTTCGCAAGCAAAGCGCCCTCACCCCTGGGGGCTCGATGGCGCCATCCATGGCGCCAACGGTCCTGCAAGCCCACACCGCCCCACCTCTGACAGATTCCGTGCGCTGTCGGTGGGTGCCGACCGTTGGTCGGCACATCTGTCAGATAGCGAAATTAATTGTGGGTCAGAACCCGTGCCGACCAACGGCCGGCCCCCACCCGAGCCGGACACCGTTCCGGTAGATCCACGCCATGCGTGGATAACGTTGGCTGCCATCCCCGACGTGTCGCCGGTAACCCTGCGCGCGTGCGTCGGGCCATCTTTGATGACATTGGGTGCACGCGGCTCGGTGTTCGCCGACGAACGGCACTCATGCCGGGCGCGTCACCGGATGTCGGCTTTGCCGCCTGATGTTTCGGGATCGGCCCGGTAGCGTCGTCTTGGACAGGTCGGGCCTATCCAACGGCTTCAATCGAGTGATTTTGCCTATTGGACGACCGGCCCCACCGGGGCGAGGTTGGGCGCGCAGCGGAGCACCGCTGCCGGGGTTGAAAGCCCGTTGACCCAGGCTCAGGAATCCCACCATGTCCCGATCCGCCCGCCGCAAGGTTCCGGCGCCCGCCCCTGTCTCCATCGATCATGAGGCCGACCTGCAGCGCATCGATGAGGCGCTGGCGACGGTGGAATCCATCGCCGACGTCTGGTTCGAGCACCATCGCCTGAAGCCCTGCCCGCCCGGGTTCCTGCTGTCGCTGAACCGGCTGCGCGATTTCACCAGCTTCGCCAAGGCCTATGCGACCGCGTTGCGGATGGTGCGGGAGTAGATCCACGCCATGCGTGGATGGCTGCGATGCCTTTACCCGCAATGGGGTCAGAGCCCTTTCCTGCGGAAAGGGATCCGACCCCGCGGCTCAGCTCAGGTGCTTGCGCCGCGCATGGATCCACGGCACGGCCAACGCGGCGATGGCGCCGCCGGCAAAGCCCAGCGAGGCCGCGACCGTCGCCGCTTCGATCGCACCCGGCAGCGCAAGCGCGGCGGCCACCAGCAGCAATGACGGGAGGCCGACAAAGGTGCCGAGGAAGAAGGTCCAGCGCGGTGACCAGGTGTTGAGCTGCAGCAGGCTGACCGGCTGCCAGGTTTCGGCGGCGGCGTCTTCGGCGATCTTCGCCACGACCTTGCCGAGGTCCACTTCCGGCACCAGCTTGCCCGGACGGGCGGCGGCAATGGCTTCGGCCACCGCTTCCACCGGCGGGAAACTGGCCGGCCAGGCGGCGGGCGCGGCCACGCCATAGGCGGTCAGCAGCGGCACGCTCAGCCAAGGCGCCACCAGCGGGCGCACCTTGCGACGGCCGTACACGCACCAGATCTGCGCCTGGCCGTGCGCGGTCACGCTGTACAGGGCGAGCTCGCCCGGCGGCGGGTAGCCCAGCATGGTCACCCGCGCGGCCAGGCTGTCCTGGTCCATCGCGCGCAGGAAGCCGGGGCGGCTGCGCCCTTCCTGCATGAACGCGAGGCCCAGCGCGCCGACCAGCCAGGCTTCGGCCACGTCCTTGCTGCCGGCCGTGGCGCGGTCATCCGCGGCCAGGTACCAGGCCAGCGATTTGGGTTCGGCCACGTCCTCCAAGCCCCAGCGGCTGTCATCACCCAGCACGTGGCGCACCGGCAGGCGGGCCGGCGCGGTCTCGCCACGCTCGCCGGTCTGCAGGAACGGCAGCACGCCCTGCACGAAGCTGGAAAGATCGATCGCACGCAGGCCATTGCCCTGCCACTCCGGCGGCAGCAGGCCAGCCAGCTGGCCTTCGGCGGCCAGACGGTCCAGGCGGGCTTTCTGTTCGACCAGCTTCTGCACCGCGCCCTTCAGCACGACGTTGTCCGGCAGGGCGATCTGCGGCAGGCGGTGGCGCGGCGGTGCCAGCTCCACACCGTCCTCGCCGGTGCCTGCATCATCCAGCAGGGCATCCTGCGGCGGCAGGCTCACCCCCTCGGGGGCGGCGTCGCTGGCCGCGTCGGGCTGGCGTTGGGCGTGGTCGCTGTGCATGGGCGCTCCGGTAGGGGCAGCCGACGATCCTGTCGACTGATGTCCTTGCCGTTAGCGGCCGTGGGGTGGGTTTCTGTAGCAGCCGAGCGTGGGCTCGGCTCTACAGAACCGGGGTCAGCGCTGCGGCGCCCACTTCTTCAGGAAGGCCATGAACTTGCTGCGGTTGTAGCCCTTGCCTTCGTTCTTGGCTTTTTCCAGCTCGCCGGTGAACTGCGACTGCAGCAGGGTGCCATCCGAATCGAGCACGAACAGGTGCGGGTAACCCTTCACCTGCGGGTACTGCGAGAGGAACGCCGCGTTCTCGTTCTCTTCGCTGTAGTTGACCTTCATCCACACATAGTTGGCATCGCGGAAGCGGCGGATCTCAGCATCGCCTTCGACGAACTGGTCCATCAGGTGGCACCAGGGGCACCACTCGCCGCCCACGTCCAGGATGATGTGCTTGTTGCCGCGCTGGGCTTCAACCTTGGCGGTTTCCAGATCGGCGGCCGGGTCACGCGCGGGGTCGAAGCTGGCATTGAGGCCGGCGATGGCGGCGATGTCAGCCGCCGCCGGGGTGTTGCCCGAGGCCACCGGCGCGCTGGGGTCAGCGGCCGGTGGCTCGGTGGGACGGGTATCGAGCGGTTGCGTCGGTTCGGCAGGCGCCGGCGGCGGTTGCTGGGAACAGGCGCTGATCAGCGCCGCACACACCACTGCCACCACTGCACTGCCAAACGTTGTACGCATGCCTACTACCCTCTGTGTTTACTTGACGCCGTGCATCAGCTTGTTGATCAGCGGGGCGATCAGGAACAGCACCACGCCGGAGCCGATCAGGGCCCAGAACCCGAAGGTATACCCCTTCAGCGCCGATTCGATCGTCATGCCGCCTTCACCGGACACCGCGCCGGCGAAGATGCCCGACAGGTTGTTGCCGATGCCGGTGGACAGGAACCAGCCACCCATGCCGAAGCCGACCAGACGCACCGGGGCCAGCTTGGTCACCATCGACAGGCCGATCGGCGACAGGCACAGCTCGCCCACCGACTGGATGACGTAGACCATGAACAGGGTCCAGAACGGAATCTTGCCGTCCACGACCATCTGCGACAGGGCGAACATCAGCAGGGCGAAGGCGGCGCCGTTGAACAGCAGGCCCAGGCCGAACTTGCGCGGGATGGACGGATTGGCGCGGCCCATGGCCACCCAGATCCAGGCGATGATCGGGGCCAGGGTGATGATGGCCACCGAGTTGACCGACTGGAACCACGCGGTCGGGAAGGTCCACTCACCGAACTGGCGGTTGACGATGTTCTCGGCCAGGAAGGTGAAGGAGCTGCCGGCCTGTTCGAAGAACATCCAGAACATGACGTTGAAGGCGAAGATGATCAGCATGGCGATCACGCGGTCGCGCTGCACCTTGCCTTCGCGGATGCCTTCAACCAGCAGCAGGATGGCCAGGGCGGTGAACATCGCGCCCAGGATCCAGGCCAGCGCGGCGGCGCCGGTGGCCAGCAGGAAGTACGACACCGGAATGGCGACGACCGCACCGACCAGCACCTTGATGATCGGGCCGATGCCTTCGGCACCCACCGGCGGTGCACCAATGCCCTTCAGGCCGGCGCGACCGATGTAGAACCACACCAGCGAGATCAGCATGCCCACGCCCGAGGCGATGAACACGACCTTGTAGGACGGCATCGCATCGGTACCGAAGACCTTGCGGGCCAGGTACTCGGTCAGCACCGGGGCGATCATCGCGCCGATGTTGATGCCCATGTAGAAGATGGTGAAGCCCGAATCGCGGCGCTCATCCTTCAGGCCGTACAGCTTGCCGACCATGGTGGAGATGTTCGGCTTGAACAGACCGTTGCCGACGATGATCGTGGCCAGGCCGAGCTTGAAGATGTGCTCCTGCGGCAGCGAGATCATGAACAGGCCGGCGGCCATGATGATCGCGCCGGTCAGGATCGATCGCTGGTAACCCAGCACCCGGTCGGCCACGTAGCCACCGAAGATCGCCGCGGCGTACACCAGGGCCAGGTAGGCACCGTAGATGCGGCTGGCGTCGCCTTCACCGGCAGCGCTGCCGTTGTAGAACTGGGCGACGATGTACAGCACCAAGGCCCAGCGGATGCCGTAGAACGCAAAGCGCTCCCAGAACTCGGTCATGAACAGCATCCACAGCGGGCGCGGGTGGCCCATCGTGGTATTGAAGTCCGGCAGCGCCGGCTCTGGGGTGTTCGCAGTGGCGTTTAGGCTCATGCGGATTTCCTGGTTCGGTGGATGGACGGCACATCCGATGTGCGCTGGAGCAACGCGCGAGGATCACCGACTTCTGGCGTTCACGTCAAATACACGCCGTTTGAGGCAGGTCACGGCCTGCTCGCTGAACTTGCATCTGAAACGATCCAGCCCGTCGTCGGCGGCCTTGCTGAATGGGGCTCAGGCCAGGTCGGCCGGCGGCGCGACCTGCAGGCTGGTGCGCACCTGGAACAGCTCGGGGAAGAAGGTCAGCTCCAGTGCCTGTCGCAGGAAGCCCACCCCGGACGAACCGCCGGTACCGCGCTTGAAGCCGATCACCCGCATCACGGTGCGCATGTGGCGGAAGCGCCACAGCTGGAAGGCGGTTTCCAGGTCCACCAGGTCCTCGCACAGCGAGTACTCGCGCCAGTAGCGGTCGGTGTCCTGGTAGATGCGGGCGAACACCGGCTGCAGGCTGTCATCGGACACGTGCGGCTGGGTCCAGTCGCGGTCGCGGTAGAGGTCGGGGATATCGTGGCCGAAGCGCGCCAGGTACTTCAGGAATTCCTCGTACAGGCTCGGCGCTTCCAGCACGGTGCGCAGCTGCGCCTGGCCGTCCACGTCGTGCTCGAACACCTGCAGCATCTGCGCGTTCTTGTTGCCCAGCAGAAACTCGATGTAGCGGTACTGCAACGACTGGAAGCCCGAGGACGGGCCCAGCACGTCGCGGAAGCCCATGTACTCGGACGGGGTCAGCGTTTCCAGCACCGACCACTGCTCGGTCAGCTGGCGCAGCACCTGCTTGCTGCGCGCCAGCACCTTGCGGCACTGCCAGACTTCATCGCGCTGCAGGAAGCCGATCGCCGCACGCAGCTCATGGCCCAGCAGCTTCAGCCACAGCTCCGAGGTCTGGTGCTGGATGATGAAGAGCATCTCGTCGTGGTGCGGCGGGCTGGACAGCGGCTGCTGCGCGGCCAGCAGCTGGTCCAGGCGCAGGTAGCCGCCGTAGGTCAGGCGCCCCTGCAGGTCGGTGTGGATGCCGGCTTCGAGATCGCGTTGGTTGTTGTCGACGGACATGGGCGGGACCAGATCAGGGGCGGCAAGGGTAGCGCGTTGCCTGCCGTGCGGGCAGCCGGACGACCGTACCGGGGCGTGCGGTAGGCCTGTGGAACCGCCGTTGCGCGTGGAACCGTTTGCGGCGTTGCGCCGGCAGTCAGCCAAAGGCGTATTCTGATGCTTTGCAGCAACGACTGAATACGTTGTTGTTATTGGCCCCCGAGCCGTCGCCAGGGGTACAAAGGGGAATCCCCGTGTTGCGCCGCAGGAAGGCTATTTCGTACGCAATCCTTAACATGGCGATTCATATCATTTGTAACTTCTCTGTCGAAGGTGCAGTACGCAATGACGGTTGCCGCTGAGTTCAAGATCGAATACCTGCAGTACCTGGACGCGGACGGCAAGCTCGTCCGTGACGACCTGCCCGCCTCCCTGAAGGATCCGGCCGTCCTGGTGCCGCTGTTCAAGCAGATGCTGTACGTACGCACGTTCGACAGCAAATCCATCGCGCTGCAGCGCACCGGCAAGCTCGGCACCTACGCCGCCTGCCTGGGCCACGAAGCCGCACACGTCGGCATCGGCGCCGCGATGAAGGCCGGCGACGTGTTCGCGCCCAGCTACCGCGAATACGGTGCCATGTTCATGCGTGGCGTGCGCCCGTACGACGTGCTGATGTACTGGGGCGGCGACGAGCGCGGCAACGACTACACCGGCAACGCGGTGAAGGACTTCCCGTTCTGCGTGCCGATCTCCACCCAGTGCCTGCACGCTGCCGGCGCTGCGCTGAAGTTCAAGCTCAACAACGAAGCGCAGATCGCGGTGGCGGTGTGCGGCGATGGCGGCAGCTCGAAGACCGACTTCTATGCCGCGCTCAACTCGGCCGGTGCCTACAAGCTTCCGCTGATCCTGTGCATCGTCAACAACGGCTGGGCGATCTCGGTGCCGCGTTCGGCCCAGACCGGTGCCGAAACCCTGGCCCAGAAGGGCCTGGCCGGCGGCCTGCACTGCCTGCAGGTGGACGGCAACGACCTGATCGCCGTGCTGGCCGCGATGGAACAGGCCCGCGAACGCGGCCTGGCCGGCGAAGGCGGCACCGTGCTGGAACTGCTGACCTACCGCCTGTCCGACCACACCACCGCCGACGATGCGCGCCGTTACCGCGACGACGCCGAGGTGAAGGACGCCTGGACCCGTGAGCCGATGCTGCGCCTGCGCAAGTACCTCATCGCCAACGGCGTGTGGAGCGACGACGAAGAAAAGACCTGGGTCGAGCAGTGCGCGGCCAAGGTGGACGAGGAAGTGAACCAGTACCTCAACACCCCGGTGCAGCCGGTCGAGGCGATGTTCGACTACCTGTATGCCGATCCGCCGGCGGACCTGCTGGCCCAGCGCGCGGCCGCCATTGCCCTGGAGCAGCGCCATGGATGACATCAAGACGGGCGCATCCGCTTCCCAGGCCAATGCCGCCGACAGCGCCGCTGTCGCCGGTGGAGATATCGCAATGACCGCTACCCCCATCACCCTGATCGAAGCCATCACCCAGGCCCTGGCCTGGGAGCTGGAACACGACCCGTCGGTGCTGGTGCTGGGCGAGGACGTGGGCGTCAACGGCGGCGTGTTCCGGGCCACCGCCGGCCTGCAGCAGCGCTTCGGTTCGCAGCGCATCCTCGACACCCCGCTGGATGAAACCACCATCGCCGGCCTCACCGTCGGCCTGGCCGCACAGGGCATGAAGCCGGTGGCCGAAGCCCAGTTCGACGGCTTCGTCTACCCGATGGTCGACCACATCATCTGCCACGCCGCGCGCCTGCGTACCCGTACCCGTGGCCGCCTGCACTGCCCGATGGTGCTGCGCGTGCCGTGGGGCGGTGGCATCCGCGCGCCGGAACACCACAGCGAAGCCAACGAATCGATCTTCACCAACGTGCCGGGCCTGCGCGTGGTGCTGCCGTCCAGCCCGCAGCGTGCCTACGGCCTGCTGCTGGCCGCCATGCGTGATCCCGACCCGGTGATCTACATGGAGCCCAAGCGCATCTACCGCCAGTACAAGGAAGTGGTCGTCAACGACGGCGAAGCCTTGCCGCTGGACGTGTGCTTCGTGCTGCGCGACGGCACCGACGTGACCCTGGTGGCCTGGGGCGCACAGGTGAAGGAAGCGCTGGAAGCGGCCGACAAGCTGGCCGGCGAAGGCATCAGTGCCGAAGTCATCGACGTGGCCACGCTGCGTCCGCTGGACTTCGCCACCATCGCCGAATCGGTGGCCAAGACCGGCCGCTGCGTGGTCGTGCAGGAAGCCCCGAAGACCGCGGGTTTCGGTGCCGAGATCGCCGCGCGCCTGGCCGAAGAATCCCTGTACGACCTGCTGGCCCCGGTCGAGCGCGTTACCGGCTACGACACCCACATTCCGCTGTTCCGCCTGGAAATGAAGTACCTGCCCAGCGTGGACCGGATCGTGACCGCGGCCAAGCGCGCGGTGGCGGCAGGCTGACATGCGGGCACGGCTCCTTGGGGCTTACCGCAGCCAGTATTCCAATCCACTCCGGTTCCGCACCGGCCAGATCGTCGAAGTCGGTGTACGTGACGAGGAATGGCCGGCGTTTGCCTGGGTACGCACCAACGATGGGCGCGCTGGATGGGCGCCCGTCGCCTGGCTGCAGCTGCTGGATGATGGTCGCGCCGAAGCCCTGCGCGACTACGACGCCCGCGAGCTGGATGTGGAAAACGGCGAGATGGTGAAGCTGCATCACGAACATGGTGGGTGGTGGTGGTCCGAGCGCGCGAATGGCGCGACGGGCTGGCTGCCGGCCCGCGAACTGGAACTGCTGGAAGAGAACTGCACATGAGCCAGACCAAGAATTTCAACCTGCCCGACCTGGGTGAAGGCCTGCCGGACGCGACCATCGTCGAGTGGTTCGTCAAGGAAGGCGACGTGATCAAGCTGGACGCGCCGCTGGTGTCGATGGAGACCGCCAAGGCCGTGGTGGAAGTGCCCTCGCCGGTGTCCGGCACGGTGCTGAAGCTGTCCGGCGCCGCCGGCGACATCATCCCGACCGGTGCCGTACTGGCCACCTTCGAGATCGACCCGAACCTGCCGCAGCGCGCTGATGGCCAGGACACCGGCCACAGCCACGGGCACGCCCCGGCGGCCCCGGCTGCACCGAACCCGCCGCCGCTGCCGGCTGCTGCCGCCCCGGTGGCTGCCGCTGCCGAAGAAAAGGCCGAGCGCGATGACGCCGGCACCGTGGTCGGCGCGATGCAGAGCTCCAATGCCGTGCACACCGAACAGGCGCTGGCCGTCGGTGGCGTCAAGGCCGTGCCGGCCGTGCGTGCCACCGCGCGCAAGCTGGGCGTGGACCTGGCCCGCGTGCGTGCCACCGGCGCCGATGGCGCGGTGACCATGGCCGACGTCAAGCAGGCCGCGGCCGACGGCAGCGCCAAGCTCGGCGCTGCGCCGGCCCCGGTGGCTGCCGCTGCCTATGCCGCGCCGGCCCCGGCCCACGTGGCCGCGCCGGTGCAGAGCGAAGCCCGCACCCCGCTGTCTGCCGCCGGCAAGCCGATGCGCACCCAGCCGCCGGGCGTGGTCGCCAAGGGCCAGCCGGAACCGCTGAAGGGCGTGCGCCGCAACATGGCACGCGTGATGGCCGATGCGCACAGCAAGGTCGTGCCGACCACACTGAACGACGACGCCGACATCCACGCCTGGCTGCCGGGCAACGACGTCACCGCCCGCCTGGTGCGTGCGATCGTGGTTGCCGCGCAGAAGGTGCCGGCCATGAACGCCTGGTTCGACGGCGAAGCGCTGACCCGCACCCTGCACGCGCAGGTGGACATCGGCATCGCCGTGGACACCGACGACGGCCTGTTCGTGCCGGCGCTGCGCAATGCCGACATGCTCGATGCCCGTGGCATCCGCGAAGGCGTCAACCGCCTGCGTGAGCAGGTGGAAGCGCGCTCGATCGCCGCCTCGGAACTGAGTGGCTACACCATCTCGCTGTCCAACTTCGGCATGTTCGCCGGCCGCTACGCGACCCCGGTCGTGGTGCCGCCGTGCGTGGCCATCATCGGTGCCGGCCGTGCCCGCCACCAGATGACCCCGGTGATGGGCGGCGTGGAAGCCCACAAGGTGATCCCGCTGTCGGTGACCTTCGACCACCGCGCTGCCACCGGCGGTGAAGCGGCCCGCTTCCTGCGCGCGATGATGGATGATCTGGCGCTGGCCAGCTGATCCACCGCCCAGGCCGGTAAACGCAAAAGGCTGCGATCCTCCGGGATCGCAGCCTTTTCTTCATCCGCGTGCCGGCCTCAGTGGCGCGCCTTGGCACGCCGGTAGGGCTTGTCGCCGCCACCGCGTGGGGTACCGGCTTCAGGGTTGATGCACACGCGGCCATCGCAGATCACCGCATCCGAAGCGTAGTACGCCTGCAGCACCGGCAACGCGTCGTCGTAGCGCTGCAGCGCTTCCTTGCTGCTTGCCAGTTCGCCGCGGTAATAGCCCAGCACCGCCCAGCCGACGATCAGCACCAGCACCAGCAGGCCACCGGCGGCGATGCTCCACATCCACAGCGTGGCGCCGGTGCGCCGCAGGACCGTGGCAGCGGCGGCAAGATCGCGCCCGTACTGTGCGGTAACGGGTGCCACGGCGTCCTTCGCATCCGATGCGATGCGTGCACTGGCACCGCCCACGATGGCTTCAACCTTGCGGTTGAGTGCTTCCATGTCCGCCTGCAGCGATTGCACGCACTGGTCAAAGGTGGCCTGCATGCGCGTCTCGCGCTGCTCGAACCTGGACAGCATGGCGGCCTGCAGCCGCAGAGAGTTCTGAAGCGCCGCCAGCACGGCGGCGGGGTCCTGTTCGCCCACGCTGTCTGCTCCCCCCGGTGCGCCGTTCAGGCGTCCATGCTGCGTGCGTGCGGCTGCTGCGCCGGCTGCTGGCGCTGTGCGGCGTCCGCGTTCTGGGCCTGCACCTGCGCCTGCTCATGGGCCGCCTGGTCCTGCTGTGCCAATGCGGCCACTTCCGGCGACTGTGCGATGTTCGCGGCGGCACGATTGAAGGCGGCATCGTCGCCGGCATACAAGGCACTGGCCATGCGGTCCAGCTCCGCATCCCCGGTGGAGAAGCCGGCATTGCCGCCCTGCCGTGGTGCCTCGCCGTCATTGGCGCTGATGCGCAACGGGCCCGAACCGGAATGCGACTTCGCGTCCGGGTCCAGCGGCACTGTCTTCTCGCCATCGCGCGGCGGCTGGATCCTGCGGTCGTCGCCGTCATACCACTGCTTGCCATCGAACCAGTAGCCGCTGCGGTGCGAGCCAAGGCCGACATCCTGGTGCAGGTTCTCGCCGAAGTCCGGCGCGTCCACGGTCTTGCCGTCCTTGTCCTTGGGCAGCGATGGCGTGATGTCGGCCGCCTTCATCAACGTGCTGGTGACGCCGTTGCTGTTGTTGTAGAGCGGCGAATACTCCATCTGCGCATCGTTGATCTGCTGCCCGGCCGCCTTGGCCGCAGCGAGCTTCTTTTCCAGTTCCTGGTCGCTGCCCTGCCAGACCACCTGGCGTTCATGGGTCTCGCCGGGGAGCGGCCAGTCGGGTGAGCGCTGCTCGCCCACCATCACCTTGCCCTCGGCATTGCGCTGCAGTGCCGGATCATCCAGCCGCGCCTGGTCCAGCGGCACCCGGGCATGGCTGCCATCGGCCTGGCGCTGGCTGACGAACTGCTGCGGCGGCTCATACGGCGCTGCATCCACCTGGATATGGCCGTAGTTGTCCGAGCCCAGCAAGGTACTGCCGGCCAGGTTGGACAGCGCATTGCCTTCGGGCTGCGTATCGGGGCCGCCGCGAACCACCTGCTGGCTGCCATCGGAATGTTCGAACAGCAGGTAGGTATGCCGCCGCCCGGCCGCAACCGGGCTGGCCCCTACGATGATCTTCGCGTTGCCGTCCGGCATGGCTCAATCTCCCAGATGGGCGGGCGTACGGGACACATCGAGGTGCTGCACGCGCACGCCGTCTTCCGATTCCAGCGTCACGATCCACTGCACCGGCGTGGGCGGCGCGGTAACCCGCTGGTCTGCCGGCGGCGGCGGTGGCGTCTGCAGGCTGCAGTAGAAAGCGGCCTTGATGGTGGGCGCCTGCGGCTGCGAGGGCTGGCAGTCAAAGCCCTTCGCGCGCAGGTGCTGCACCGCCTCGGCCAGTACGCTGCCGGGGCCTGCCCACTGGCCGAGCTGGGCCTTGCCCGCGGCCGTGGACTGCTGTTCGTGGAAACGGGACGCTTGCTGTCCGGTGTCATTCATGGCGGAACATCCTGTCGCAGATGTCAGTAGGAACAGGGAAACCAGAAGCGGGGCGACAGCGGACCGTGCCGCCCCGGGGACACGTATCCCGCCTCTGCCCCGGGCGCGCCCGGGACGGGGAAAGGTGGTAGCCACGCTGGAGTTACCCCGCTGCAGTGTCGATGGGCAGAAACTAGCATGGAACCCTCGGCGGAAAGGTGAGGGAACCGCAGGAAAAATCCCAGAAATCTGTAGGAAAATCCCTCAACGTGACGTACGTACAGAAACCGGGTGCGGTTCCCCTGCCCTTCTGCTCAGTCGCGCGCCACCAGGCCCTCTGCACGGCTGTAGACGCGCAGGCGGTGGCCATCGGGATCGACGCCGGTGAAGGTATGGCCGAACTCCAGGGTGACCGGCGCCTGGGTGATCTGTACCCCCAGTGCGCACCACGCATCATGCAGGTGCTGCACTTCGGCGGGGTTGGCCACCACCATCGCCAGCTCGGCGGCGCCGGCCTCGGCGGTGACCGGCGGCAGCACGCCATCGCGCTGCCACAGGCCCAGGGCCGCGCCATCGCCGAGCAGGAACAGGGCGAAGCCGGGCGACTGCTCGACCGGCGGCGTGCCAAGGATGCCGCTGTAGAACGTGGCACTGGCCGCGACATCGCGCACGTACTGCAGCAGGGTGCTGGGCTTGAACATGGGGAACCTCCGTTGTTGGGAGCGCCCATGGTGCGTCGGCCCTGCTGACAGTTCCTGTCAGCAGCGTTGACGGCGCTGGCCTGCGCTTATGCCCTGGTAGAGTCGACTGTCAGTCGACTGCTCCTGCGTGAAAATCCCGCGCTTCGCGCGATAGTCGACTAGCAGTCGACTCTACCCCCGGCGTTTCGTACGCCGCCGGTTCCGGGCAGCGCGCTCTTGCAGCTCACGCCCGGTCCAGCCAATCCGGGGCGATGCCCTGCGCTTTCTGCCAGCGGCGCAGCAACGTGCCGCGCGGCACCAGGTAGCGCTCTTCCAGCGTGCGCACCCGCCGGATGCGGTCCAGGCGGAAATGGCGGAAATCTTCGCGGCCCTCGCACCATGCCGCCAGCACCACCACCTCATCGAAGTAGCCCAGCGCGAACGGCCAGACCACGCGCTCGCTGCGCTGCCCCTGCGCATCCTCATAGGCAAACTGCAGCCGCTGCTGCGCACCCACCGCTTCGCGCACCGCCTGCAGCCGCGCCGCCGGCACCGTCGCTCTGGCCTTCGAGGGACCAATGCGCAGGCCGCTGTCGCGCAGCGCTTCACGGCGTGCGGCGGGCAGTACATGGGCGATCCGTGCCAGGGCATCGCGAGCAGCATCAGCCAGTGCCGGCTCGGTGCGCGCAGCCACCCAACGCAGGCCCAGCACCAGCGCATCGATCTCGGCCGGCGGCAGGGTCATCGGTGGCAGCACGTCGCCGGGTATCAACTGGTAACCCACGCCGGCCTCGCCGCGCAGGTCGGCACCCTGCGCGCGCAGGGTCTCGATATCGCGGTACAGCGTGCGCAGGCTGATGCCGAGCGCTTCGGCCAGGGCCTGCCCGGCCACCGGCCGGCGGTGCCGGCGCAGCAGCTGCAGCAGCTGGGTCAGGCGCAGCGCACGCGACATCAGCCTGCCAGCGCGCTGGACGCCACCACGTGCTCGCCCGGCGGCGGGGCCAGTGCGGCATCCACCAGCGCCCTGGCAATGCGGTTGGCCGGATTGATCCGCCAGGCCCGCGGCAGCACCGGCCCGAGCACGCCCAGCACCTGCAGGGCGAAGTGCTCGCCGCGACGCACCTGCTGCCGCTGCCCGCCAATCAGGCCCGGCCGCACCAGGGTGAGCGAGGCGAAGCCCAGTGCGCGCAGGTCGCGCTCCAGCTCACCCTTCACCCGGTTGTAGAAGATGGCCGAGCCCGCGTTGGCGCCGGCGGCGGAGTTCAGCACGAAGGCGCGCGCGCCCTGGGTACGCGCCAGGCGGGCGAAGGCCAGCGGATAGTCGTGGTCGATGCGATGGAAGGCCTCGCGGCTCCCCGCCTGGGCCATGGTGCTGCCCAGCGCGCAGATCACCGCATCCACCTGCGCCCAGTCCGGTGCATCGGGCAGGGCGTCGAACTGAAGCACGGGGGCATGCAGTTTCGGATGGCTCAGGCCCAGCGGGCGCCGGGTCGGGGCCACCACCGCGCGGCACAGCGGGTCATCCAGCAGCATCGGCAGGGCCAGCCCGCCGACCAGGCCGGTCGCCCCCAGCAACATCACGCGCATACCCACCTCCCCTACGGCATCCTGTCGTCCATCGTAGCCGTTCAAGCCGTCGGCGGCCGCGCCGATATGCTGTCACCAGTCCCTGCCAGCCCCAGGATTTTTTTGCCATGACGGACCAGCCCGACCACCGCCCTGCCCCCGGTACCGCCCTGGGACCGCCGGCGCACGTGCGTGCGGTGTCCGACGATGGCCGCGGTGACCGGGTGGTCCTGCAGGGCGGCACGGCCGTGGCGCTGCAGCAGCTGTTCGCCGGTGCCGATGCGCCCGAGCCGCTGCTGGCCGCCTTCGCCAATGGCATGGCCACCCTGCCCGGCGAGCTGGGCGACATGGGTGACCGCCTGCAGTCGGCCCAGGCCAGCGCCGACTGGCCGCGCTACGGCCGGGCCATGCGGCAGCTGATCGACAAATACATCCGCACCATCGAGCAGCACTCGCCCGATGGCCAGCCCGACAGCCTGCGCCTGTCCGAGCAGCTGCGCCTGCTGCTGGGTGGTGCGGTGGTGTCGCTGCTGCTGCACGACCCGGACCTGCGCGAACAGGCCCAGGCGCTGGCCGGCAAGCTGCGGCAATGGCGGCCCGGTGCACCGCTGGAGCCCATCGAACAGGGCGTGCGCGAGCTGGGCCACCAGGTGGGCGTGCGTGCGGAAAGCTGGCAGGAACAGCAGGCGCTGCTGCTGGAACTGTTCGCCCTGCTGCTGGAGAACGTCAGCGAGCTGCTGGATGACCGCAGCTGGCTGCAGGGCCAGATCGCCGCGGTACGCCAGCTGCTGGCCGGCCCGCTGGAAGCGGAGTCGGTCGAGCGCACGCGCGCCGAGCTGCGCGAGGTGATCTACAAGCAGGGGCTGCTGCGCCAGGGCATCGATGATTCCAAGGCGGCGATGCGCGGCCTGATGGGCGAGTTCATCGAGCGCATGGACGGCATGGCCGCCAGCACCGGGGAGTACCACGACCGCATCGGTACCTATGCCCTGCAGCTGCGCGAGGCACGCAGCATCGCCGACCTCAACCAGCTGCTGCAGGAAGTGATGCATGACACCGGCAAGGTGCAGCAGCAGGCCGCCCAGGCACGCGACCACCTGGCCAGTGCGCGGCAGGAAGTGGAGCGCGCCGAGCGGCGCATCAGCGAACTGGAACAGGAACTGCGCGAGGCCGGCGACCTGGCCCGCATCGATCCGCTGACCCAGGCGCTGAACCGCCGTGGCCTGGACGAAATGCTGCAGCGGGAAATGGCCCGCGCGGCGCGCAACAACACGCCGCTGGGCCTGGCGGTGATCGACCTGGATGACTTCCACCAGACCAACGATGCCCACGGCCATGCCGGTGGCGATGCGCTGCTGCAGCACCTGGTGTCGACCTGCCGGCTGCTGCTGCGCGCCACCGATGGCGTTGCGCGCCTCGGCGGTGACGAGTTCGTGCTGCTGCTGCCGGAAACCCCGGGCGCCGACAGCATGGCAACCGTGCAACGCCTGCAGCGCTCACTGGCCCATCGCGTGCTGACCGTGCAGGACAAGCGCGTACCGGTGCACTTCAGCGCCGGCCTGGCGCAGTGGCAGCCCGGCGATGATGCCGAGGCCCTGCTGCGACGCGCCGATGAAGCGCTGTACGTGGCCAAGCGCCAGGGCAAGAACCGGGTGCAGGCGGGGTAATCCGCCCTGGTGGGCATGGCCCGGCGGCGGCGGTTGGTGGGTGCCGACCGTTGGTCGGCACGCCCTTCGCTTACTTCCCGCGCAGCTTCTGGATGCCGGTCACCGCGGCCAGCACGATCGCGCCGGCAACGATGCCGACCACCATGTTCGCTGCGGCACTGATCAGCCAGCCCCACTGCCCTTCGCCACCAAAGCCCTGCACGGCGTGGTGCAGCGCCGGCACGTTGTGCACGAGGATGCCGCCACCGACCAGGAACATGGCGATGGTGCCGGCCACCGACAGGAACTTCATCAGCCACGGCGCGGACACCACCAGGCCACGACCGAACGCGGCCACCGCACCGCCCTTGCGCGACAGGTACAGGCCCACGTCATCCAGCTTCACGATGCCGGCCACCAGCCCGTAGACGAACACCGTCATCGCCACGGCCACCACCGACAGGGTCAGCAGCTGCTGGGTGAAGGCCACGGTGGCGACCACGCCCAGGGTCAGCACGATGATCTCGGCCGAGAGGATGAAGTCGGTGCGGATGGCCCCCTTCACCTTGTCCTTCTCCCACGCCACCATGTCCACCTGCGCATCGGCCAGCGCCTTGCGCCGCTCGGCCTGGTGCTCGGCGTCCTCATCGGCCGAATGCAGGAAGCGGTGCGCCAGCTTTTCCACGCCTTCAAAGCACAGGAAGGCGCCGCCGATCATCATCAGCGGCACGATCAGCGGCACGTTCCAGCCGCGGCTGTGCAGCCAGGCTTCCAGCGCGCTGATCGCCAGCGCCGCGGGCACCAGGATCACCTTGTTCACCAGCGAGCCTTTGGCCACCGCCCACACCACCGGCAGTTCGCGGTTGGCGTTGACGCCGGTCACCTGCTGCGCGTTCAGCGCCAGGTCGTCGCCCAGGACGCCGGCGGTTTTCTTCGCGGCGACCTTGGTGAGGATCGAGACGTCGTCGAGCAGGGTGGCGATATCGTCGAGCAGGGCAAACAGGCTGGCACCGGCCATGGTGGATCCAAAGAGGGGATGGGCGGATTCTGACTGATCCGGTGCCTGCTGCGGAAGCGGGTTCACTGCGTGCCTACCGCGCAGCAGGGACACTGGCAGGGTCCCCCCTTCTGCCGGGCACGTCCGCCGGGCATGGCCCGGCGCTACCAGAGCAGCGCACCGCCCCGAGGAGTTCCGCTTGAGCAATCCGTCCACCGCCACGGCCAATCCCACACTGGTCAAGGGTATGAACCGGCGCAGCCAGATCCTGCGCCTGCTGATGCGCTACCGCCATTCGGGCGTGTTTTCCGGCATGAACCTGGATGCGGCCGGAGGCCACGGCGATGTGCCCGCCGATGGCAATCCGGAGCAGTTCGTCAGCGACCTGGAAGCGCTGGGGCCGACCTTCGTCAAGCTGGGGCAGATGCTGTCCACGCGCCCGGACATGGTGCCGGCCGAATTCGCCACCGCGCTGGAACGCATGCAGGAAAACGTGGCGCCGATCCCGGTCGAGCGCATCCACGCCATCATCGAGCAGGAACTGGGCGCCGGGGTGAACAAGCTGTTCGCCTCGTTCGATCCCGAGCCACTGGGCTGTGCCTCCATCGCCCAAGTGCACCGTGCGGTCCTGCATGACGGCCGCCAGGTGGCGGTGAAGGTGCAGAAGCCGGAAGTGGCCGCGCAGCTGCGTTCGGACCTGGAAGCGCTGCGCAGCTTCGCGCTGGCCGCCGACCACCTGACCCAGGTCGGCCGCCGCGTGCGCCTGCGTGACTGGCTCAACGAGTTCGCCAAGACCCTGATGCAGGAGCTGGATTACCAAGCCGAGGCCGAGAACCTGGCGCGCTTCGGCCGCCACCTCAAGCCGTTCCGCCGCCTGTGGGTACCGCAGCCGCTGTGGGACTACTGCAGCCAGCGCGTGCTGACCATGGAGCTGGCCACCGGCGTGCGCGTGGATGCCATCCCCGAGGTGCGCCGCACCGAACAGGCGATGGATCCGTTGGCCGCCGCGCTGATCCGTGGCTACCTGGACCAGATCTTCGTGCATGGCGAGATCCATGCCGATCCACACCCGGGCAACCTGCGGGTGACGCCCGATGGGCGCCTGGCGATCTTCGACCTGGGCATGGTCGCGCACATGCCACCGCGCCTGCGCGAGCGCCTGCTGAAGATCCTGTTTGCCGCCGTCGATGGCCGCGGCGAGGAAGTGGCCGACGACCTGATCAGCATCAGCACGCGGCTGGAAGCCTTCGACGAGGAGCGCTACCTGCGCGAGACCGGCCAGCTGATCGCGCGGTACGCGGCCAGCGGCAGCTTCTCCGAAGGCCGCGTGGTGCTGGACATGGTGCGCATCGCCACCGCGTCCGGCCTGCGCACGCCACCGGAACTGAGTCTGGTCGGCAAGGCCCTGCTGAACCTGGAAACGGTGTGCCGCCTGCTGGCACCGGATCTGGACACGCGCCGCATCGTCGAGCGCCAGCTGCAGCACGTGATGCGCGCACGCCTGAAGAAATCGCTGTCGGCGGCCAACCTCGCCAGTGAGGCGATGGAACTGCAGCAGCTGCTGCGCGATGGGCCGCGCAAGCTGACCGACATCATGGCGTTGCTGGCCGAGAACCGCCTGCAGATGAAGGTGACCGGCCTGGAAGAATCGCGGCTGATGGAAAACCTGCAGAAGATCGCCAATCGCGTCGCGGCCGGCATCATCAGTGCCGCACTGATCATGGCTGCCTCGCTGATGATGAAGCTGGAGACCGGCTGGCACATCTTCGGCTATCCGGCCATCGCGCTGTTCCTGATGCTGATCGGCGTCGTGCTCGGACTGGGCATCGTGACCAGCGCATTGCTGTTCGATCGGCGTGCACGTGCGCGTGAGGAACGCGGGCATCGTTGAAGAAGCGGGAAATCGCGCCGTTTTTTAATGAAATCGCGTAGCGGCTTTCACGCTGGTTTTACTTGAAACGCGCGATTTCACCTCATGTAACAAACAAACATTTCAGTCAGGTTCGTGCATGCACTATCGGGTCATCAGCCTGTCATGCACGTGTGCTTGAGGCAGCGCTGGTCGGATGGACACGCGTCGGTACGACGTCCATCACCACCTCCCGTCACTGCCGAAGCCGCTTATGCTCTGGATCCTGCTGCTGTCGCTGTTGTTGTTGGCCTGGTTGTTCCTCGCCTCCGATAAGTGGGTGTGGTGGAAGGCGAGCACGTTCTCGCTGCTGCTGCTCCTGCTCAGCACGTGGTGGTTGATCGACAAGCTGTCCGGCGATGGCCTGAATGCCGCAACGCTCTACCACCTGGGCGCCGACATGGAAGGCGCCGGCATCGCGGACTTCAAGGGCTATATCGCCGGCTACATCGCGCTCGTCCTGGTGTCGCTGCTGCCGCTGTTTGCCACGCGGGTGAAGCGCTGGCGCCGCCCGGGTCGCGGTGGCGCATGGTTCGCCGGCTTCGCGGTGGTGTGGATCACCACGATCATGATCAGCCCGCTGGCACGTGATGGCCAGCGCCTGTACCAGCAGCTGCGCCCGGTCGATTTCGCCCGCATCGCTCCCGAATACCAGGTGCCGACGCAGCCGCTGCAGCGCCCGCGCAACATCGTCTGGATCTACGGCGAAAGCCTGGAACGCACCTATCTGGACGAAAACGTGTTCCCGGGCCTGATGCCCAACATCAACCGTCTCGCCAGCCAGTCGCTGGACGTGCGCGGGCTGGCCTCGGCCGAAGGCAGCGGCTGGACCATCGCCGGCCTGGTGTCGTCGATGTGCGGCGTGCCGCTGACCACCTCGCAGGGCGATGAAAACAGCATGGACCGCATGGGCAGCTTCCTGCCCAAGGCCGTGTGCCTGGGCGACTACCTGAAGCAGCAGGGCTACACAAACCATTACCTGGGCGGCGCCAGCGGCCGCTTCGCCGGCAAGGGCCAGTTCCTGGCCAGCCACGGTTTCGATGAAGTGCACGACCTGGAATGGTTCAAGCAGCAGAAGAAGATCGGCCGCGTGCATTACTCGCCGTGGGGCGTGCACGACGACGTGCTGCTGGACACCGCCTACCAGCGCTTCGAACAGCTCTCGCGCAAGGGCGAGCCGTTCATGCTGACCACGCTGACCATGGACACCCACCACCCCGCCGGCCATCTGCCGGTGGCGTGCAAGGGCCAGCGTTATGAAAGCAAGTACGGCAACATCAACATGCTCAACGCGCTGAAGTGCAGCGACCGGCTGATCTCGCAGCTGGTGCAGCGCATCCAGGCCAGCCCTTATGGCAAGGACACGCTGATCGTGATCGCCTCGGATCACCTGGCGATGCCCAACGACCTCACCGACATCCTGACCCAGCAGAAGCGCGAGAACCTGCTGCTGTTCCTCGGCGATGGCATTGCCCCGCAGCAGCTGAAGGCCGACGCCGGCACCACGCTGGATTCGGGTGCGACCCTGCTCAGCCTGCTGGACCCGCAGCTGAAGACGATGGGCTTCGGTCGCTCGCTGATCGATACCCAGCGCGCGCCCAGCGCGAGTGTGGCGACCCAGCGCGATGGTGGCCGCGATTATCCGCAGTACCTGGCCTTCGCCCGCTCGCTCTGGTTGGGCGAGCCGACCCGCGAACTGAAGATCGATGGCGATGACCAGGTGGTGGTCGGCCTGCAGCACGTGCAGCCGCCGGTGCTGCTGGAGTACGACAAGGACTGGAGCCTGAAATCGGTGTATCTGGAAAACACCTCGCGCCAGTTCGACGATGCCGACCCGGACAACACACTCGCCTATGTGGATCGCTGCACGGCATTCGAGGATGGCTCGGCCGACGGCGACTGGTGCGCGCTGCTGGTGAACCGCGACAACGGCATCAAGTTGTTCCGCGATGACGACCTGCGTGGCGGCATCGCGGTGGATGCACCGCTGGAGTCGTTCCAGGGCCCGCGCCCGAGCGTGCGCCAGGCGCACATGATCACCCAGAAGGGCCGCCGCACCCGTGCCGGCCAGTACATGCTGGAACTGGTGGCGAGCCAGCGCCCGGACCGCGGTTTCTGGATCGAGGCAGTGTCGTCGCAGCGCAAGGTGGTGCTGGCCCAGCAGTGGGTGCAGCCGGATGCGGACGGCAAGATCAACGTCTCGTTCGGGTTGGACCACGAGGTGGATGATCTGGAGATCCGGGCGTGGTTGAACCATGCCGAGAAGCTGGCGGTGGATACGTTTGCGCTGGTGCCGTCGCGCACACGACCGCGGGGGTAAGGGTTTTTCTTTTGCAGGGCTTGCAGCCCTGCACCTGCAGAAGCCGAAGCAAGAGCGGCATTCCGTGGGATGGCGGGGCACTGTGGGTTTGCGGGGACGCCGTAAACCCATCCATGAAGTGACCCCCTTGAGTTGGACACCTGATCCAACCCAGAGGGTTATATG
>NZ_JACVTV010000062.1:0-24452 GCF_016624625.1 Stenotrophomonas sp. S41
GACGCCCAACCCCGGTCTTGCCGTGTGCGCAGGACAGCGCACACGAGCAAGGCGCCTACGAGCCCCCATGGATGGGTTCACGGCGTGTCCTGCAGCGGCCCGCCCCCGCCTCCCAGGCTATACAGGGAGGCACTGCACGGAGCGCTCGAAAACCGAAGAACTCACTCTTCCGCCAACATCTCCGTCAGCTTCGCGCGCGCCGGCTTCGCCAGCTTCTTGTTCTCCAGCGCGAAACGGATCGTCGCTTCAACCAGGCCCAGATGGGTGCCGCAGTCGAAACGGGTGCCCTCGAAGCGGTAAGCATCCACTTCCTCGGTCGCCAGCAGCGAAGCGATCGCATCGGTCAGCTGGATCTCGCCGCCGGCACCGGTGCCGGTGGATTCCAGCAGCTCGAAGATCTTCGGGCTCAGCACGTAACGGCCAACCACCGCCAGGTCGCTCGGCGCGTCCTCCGGCTTCGGCTTCTCCACGATCTGCGAGATGCGGCCCTTGCGGCCGTCGAACGCCTCGGTCGCCACGATGCCGTAGCTCGCGGTGTTCTCGTGCGGCACGTCTTCCACCGCGATCACGCTGGCACCGCTGGCCTCGTTGAGGTCGGCCATCTGCTTCAGCGCGCCGTCGCCGCGGTTCCAGATCAGGTCGTCGGGGAGCAGCACGGCGAACGGCTCGTCACCGATCACCGCCTTCGCACACAGCACCGCATGGCCCAGGCCCAGCGCTTCGGCCTGGGTCACGAAGACCGCGCGCACACCCTCGGGCAGCACGTGGCGGATCATCTCCAGCTGCTCGTGCTTGCCCGCACGCTCCAGCTTCTGCTCCAGCTCGTAGGCCTTGTCGAAGTAATCGGCAACGGCGTGCTTGTAGCGGTTGGTGATGAAGATCAGGGTGTCACACCCTGCCTCGATGGCCTCATCAACGGCATATTGGATAAGCGGACGATCGATGATCGGCAGCATTTCCTTCGGAACCGTCTTGGTTGCCGGCAAAAAGCGCGTCCCGAGCCCTGCCACTGGAAAAACAGCCTTACGAATTCGCTTGCTCATTTAATGCCTGTTGGCTTCACGTGCTGGAAAGGGGACCACTTTAGCGGAAGAGATGTATGCGTCCTGTTCAATCGGAGAGAACTCCGGCATGGTCGCGAACAGCACTTCCCGGATCGTATCCGTGTCGTACTCGGCGATAGCGTCACGCAGTCTCGGCACGTTGCCCAGCACGACATCGCGGGAGAACGTGCGCACGCCGGCTTCCAGCACCTTGGGGTGAGAGGTCGGCCGGTAATCCTCGTCCGAATAGAACAGGGTCTCGTGCAGCTTCTCGCCCGGGCGCAGCCCGGTATAGATGATCGGAATGTCCTTGTACGGCTGCTTGCCGGCCAGGCGGATCATCTGTTCGGCGAGAACGCGGATCGGCACCGGCTCACCCATGTCCAGGGTGTAGATGGCACCGTGCGACGCCGATGCCGCCGCCTGCAGGATCAGCTGGCAGGCTTCGGGGATCGTCATGAAGTAACGGGTCACTTCCGGGTCGGTCACCGTGATCGGGCCGCCGCGCAGGATCTGCTCGCGGAACAGCGGCACCACGCTGCCGGCCGAGTCGAGCACGTTGCCGAAGCGCACGGTCACGAAACGGGTGTGCGTGGACTTCTGGTCGAGGCTCTGGCAGATCATCTCGGCGTAGCGCTTGCTGGCGCCCAGCGCATTGACCGGGTCGACCGCCTTGTCGGTGGAGATGAACACGAAATGCTCGACGCGCGCTTCCATGCACGCACGCGCCACGTTCTCGGTGGCGAGGATGTTGTTGCGCACCGCTTCGCGCAGCTGGCGCTCCAGCACCGGCACGTGCTTGTACGCGGCCGCGTGGAAGGCGGTATCGACCGGGTGCAGCGACAGCGCGTGGCGCATCACCGCCGGGTCACCGACGTCACCGAGCACGGCTTCGATCTGCACGTCGGGGAAGCTGCGGCGCAGCTCGGCCTCGATGGTCAGCAGCAGCAGCTCGCTCATTTCCAGCATGACGATGCGCCCAGCACCGTGGCGAGCGCACTGGCGGCACAGCTCCGAACCGATCGAGCCGCCTGCACCGGTGACCATCACCGTGCGCCCGCCGAGCCAACCGCGGATCAGGTTCCAGTCCGGCATGATCGGCTTGCGGCCGAGCAGGTCCTCGATGGCGACTTCCTTCAGCTGGCCCGGCAGCGACTGGCCCTGCAGGATGTCGCTGAGCTTGGGCACGGTGCGGAACGGGATGCCTGTGCTCTCGCAGATGGCCACCACGCGCTGCATGCCCACAGAATCCAGCGACGGGATGGCGATGACCAGCAGCTTGGCCGCGGTTTCGCGGGCCACGGCAGGGGCATCGTCAAGGGTGCCCAGGATCGGCAGGCTCTGCAGCTTGGCACCACGCAGGTGCGGGGCGTCGTCCAGCAGGCCGACCGGCTCGAAGTTGCCCGAGCGGCGCAGGTCGCGCACGAGGGTCTCGGCAGCCTGGCCGGCGCCCAGGATCAGCACGCGACGCGCGGTCGAATCGGACTGCAGCGCCTGATAGTCCTTCCACGCGCGATACAGCAGGCGCGGCGCGCCCAGCAGGGCCGACAGCGCGAACGGATAGATCACCAGCACCGACAGCGGCACGCCGTTGAAGCGCTTCCAGGCCAGTACCAGGACGATGGCGACCAGGCCGACGAAACTGGCCTTGAAGATGTTCAGCAGGTCGCTGACGCTGGCGAACCGCCACAGGCCGCGGTACAGGCCGACCCGCCAGAACACGATGCCCTGCAGCGCCAGCACCAGCGTCGTATCGACGTTCCACAGGGGCAGCGACGGGGCGTCAGGCAGGATGGAGTAACGACCGGCATGCAGCAGCTGCCAACAGGCCCAGACCATGAACAGGTCATGGCAGACGATGGCCGTGCGAGGCAACAGGCCAAGAATTCTGTCCCGCCAGGGTGAAGACATATTTCGCGTAATTCCTTATCGGTGGCGCAATCCATTGCGCAGGAGGAGCCAAAGCAGGGCCAGCGCGGAAATCCACGCGACCGCTACGACAGCCTCCCACCTCGGCTGCAATCTGGTGCAAACATAGAACACTGTAATGCTGAACAGGCCTACAACAAAGTACATCGCTGTGACCTGGGCGTGGCTGGCTCCTGCCTGCACCGCGCGTTGGTAAACGTGCTGGGTGTGGGGTTCCATCCAGCGCTGTCCTGAAAGGATGCGCGCCAACAGCGTGAAGCCCGCGTCCACAAGGAACGGGGAAATGGGCACCAGCAGCAGCAACCAGTTGATTTCCGTACGCAGCGCGGCCACGGCCAGCACCACCGAGACCGCATAGCCCAGCGCGCCACTGCCCACATCGCCCATGAAAATGCGCGCGTTCGGGAAGTTGAATGGCAGGAACCCTAGGCAGGCCAGTCCCAGCGCGATGGCCACCAGCGAATACGGCCACGGCAGCACGATGGCGAAGCCAAGTGCGGCGACGACCGCCTGGCTGCTGGCGATGCCGTTGATCCCATCCATGAAGTTCCAGATGTTGATCAGCGAGGTGGTGAACACCAGCACCAGCAGGGCCAGCAGCCAGCTGCCGCCCTGCACCTTGACCAGCGCGGCCAGCAGGCCGGCGGCGATGAAATGGACCAGCAGGCGGCGCAGGGCCGGCAGGGGCCGGTGGTCGTCCCACCAGCCGATGCCCGCCACCAGCACCAGGCCGAGGCTGGCAACCAGCAGGCTGGGCATGGCCATCGGCCACGCCCACATGGCGGCAACGGCGGCCACCAGCAGGCTGATGACGATGGCGATGCCACCACCGCGCGGGGTCGCCACGCTATGGCTGCGACGTTCGCCCGGCTGGTCCATCAGCTGCCGGCGCAGCGCGTAGCCACGCGCCGCCCAGGTCAGTGCGGCGCTGAGCAGGGCCAGCCCCAGCAGCGCGGCCATCACCCGCCAGGCCATGGCTCAGAGCACCGCGTAATTCAGCAGCGGCTTGACCGTGCCCCATTCCTTGCAGCTCGGGCACTGCCAGTGGTGGGTACGCGCACCGAAGCCGCAGCGCGTGCAGCGGTAGGCCGGGTTGCGCACCAGCAGCTGGTCGGTGATGTGCTTGAGGTCGTGCAGGGTGGCGGTGGAATCCGCACCTTCGGCCAGGGTCAGGTCGATCAGCGCCGATTCGCCGCGCACGGACGGGCGATCCTTCAGCTGGCGGCCGAGGTAGGCACGCGCCGGAGCCACGCCTTCCTGCTCTTCCATCAGGCGGGTCAATGCCAGCACCGGGGCGATGCCGCGGTAGTGCTCGGTCATTTCCGACAGGAACGCACGCGCGCCGCCGAGGTCGCCCACCTTGCGGTAGTTCTCCATCAGCGCCGGCAGCAGCTCGGGCAGGTACTCGGGATCGTTGCGCGCGGCGCGCTCGAAGGCGCGCACGGCAGCCTCGGCATTGCCGGCATCGGTTTCCAGGCGGCCTTCGATGATGCCGGCACGCACCGACATCGCATCGGCCTGGTACGCGCGGGCAATGGCCGCCCTCGCCTCTTCCAGCTTGCCGGCGCCACGGAAGCGCTCGGCCAGCTCGCATTCGAACTGCCCGATCAGCTTGCCCATCGGCTCGCCGGTCACATCTTCGAAGCGGGTGGCGTTGTCGATGGCCTTCTCCCAGTCGCGCTCGGCCTGGTAGATGCCGATCAGGTGCTTGAGCGCCTGCGGTGCGCGCTGGTCCAGCTGGGCCAGTTCGGTGAACACGGTTTCAGCACGGTCCAGCAGGCCGGACTTCATGTAGTCCTCGCCCAGCGCCAGCAGGGCCTGCACGCGCTGCGCGTCGCTCAGGTCGTTGCGGTTGACCAGGCCCTGGTGCAGGCGGATCGCGCGATCCACTTCACCGCGACGGCGGAACAGGTGGCCCAGCGCGACCTGGGTCTCGAAGGTTTCCTTGTCCAGCTCGGCGATGTGCAGGAACAGCTCGATGGCCTTGTCCGGCTGCTCGTTGAGCAGGTAGTTCAGGCCACGGAAATAGGTGCTGGACAGGTGGCTGACCTGGTTGTCGCCATGGCGTTGCCCGCCGCGCCGTCCAATGACCCAGCCGGCCAGCGCCGCCAGGGGAAGGAACAGGAAGAACCAGAACCACTCGGTGACGAAATCCATCTTCGATCAGCGTCCATCAAAAGATTGGGAGGGGGAAACCGGCGCCACCGGGGCGGCGACCGACTTGTTGGCGCGGCGCAGCTGGGCGTAGAGCGGAATGACCACGCTCACCAGCACCAGGCCGGCACCGACGATGACGCCGATCAGCAGCGAAGCGATGATCGCCACACCGATCGAGGTCTTGAGTTGGGTAAACAGCAGGTTGATGGTCATCTCGTCCATGTTCATGGCACCGATGATCAACCCGAGAAGCAGCACCGCCAGCAGGACCAGCAGACGAAAAACCTTCATGCGACAGCTCCAGTGGCAGGAGGTCGTAGCTTATCCGACTCGCCGCGGTATTCGCACGCGGTGACGCGACGGGACACTCAGGCCGGATCGGCGTCCAGCGGCAGCACGCTGCTGACCCGCTCACGCAGTTCCTTGCCCGGCTTGAAATGGGGAACGTGCTTGCCCGGCAGGGCGACCGATTCGCCGGTCTTGGGGTTGCGGCCCAGGCGCGGCGGACGGTAGTGCAGCGAGAAGCTGCCAAAGCCACGGATTTCGATGCGATCGCCTGCAGAAAGGGAACCGCCCATCATTTCCAGCAACGACTTCACCGCCAGATCGACATCATCGGCCTTCAGGTGCGCCTGGCGGCGCGCGAGGATTTCGATCAGTTCGGATTTGGTCATTGCCGGCTCACATCAGGGGTCACTCACCCTGAAACGGCCCGGGCAGGATGCCCGGGCCGTCCAGGAAACAACGTACAGCGTAAGGCCGATTACTCGGACTTGTTGCCGCTCAGCTGTGCACGCAGCAGCGCGCCCAGCTGGGTGGTGCCGCTGGCAGCCGAGGAGGACTGGTATTCCTCCAGCACTTCGCGCATTTCCGCGTCGTCCTTGGCCTTGATCGACAGCTGCAGGGTACGGCCCTTGCGGTCCATGCCAACGAACTTGGCTTCGACCTTGTCGCCGACCTTCAGGTGCTGGGTGGCGTCGTCAACGCGCTCGTTGGCGATATCGCGTGCCGAGACGTAACCTTCGATGCCGTCAGCCAGCTCGATGATCGCGCCCTTGGCGTCGACTTCCTTCACCACGCCTTCGACCTTGGAGCCCTTCGGATTGGCAGCCATGTACTGGCCGAACGGATCCTGCTCCAGCTGCTTCACGCCCAGGGAGATGCGCTCGCGCTCCGGATCGACAGCCAGGACGACGGCGTCCAGGGTATCGCCCTTCTTGAAGTTGCGAACGATGTCTTCGCCAGTGGTCGCCCAGCTGATGTCGGACAGGTGAACCAGGCCGTCGATGCCGCCGTCCAGGCCGATGAAGATGCCGAAGTCGGTGATCGACTTGATCTGGCCCGACACCTTGTCACCCTTCTTGTGGGTGGCAGCGAAGGTTTCCCACGGATTGGCGGCAACCTGCTTCATGCCCAGCGAGATGCGGCGACGCTCTTCATCGACGTCCAGCACCATCACTTCGACTTCGTCACCAACCTGCACAACCTTGGACGGGTTGACGTTCTTGTTGGTCCAATCCATCTCGGAGACGTGCACCAGGCCTTCAACGCCCGGCTCGATCTCAACGAACGCGCCGTAATCGGTGACGTTGGAGACCTTGCCGAAGACGCGGCTGTTGGCCGGGTAACGACGGGCGATGTTATCCCACGGATCTTCGCCCAGCTGCTTCAGGCCCAGCGAAACGCGGTTGCGCTCGCGGTCGAACTTCAGCACGCGCACGTCCAGCTCGTCGCCGACGTTCACGACTTCGGACGGATGGCGCACGCGCTTCCAGGCCATGTCGGTGATGTGCAGCAGGCCGTCGATACCGCCCAGGTCCACGAACGCGCCGTAGTCGGTCAGGTTCTTGACGACACCCTTCAGGATCGCGCCTTCCTGCAGCTTGTCCATCAGCTGCTCGCGCTCTTCCGAGTGCTCGCTTTCGACGACAGCGCGGCGCGAAACCACGACGTTGTTACGCTTGCGGTCCAGCTTGATGAGCTTGAACTCGAGTTCCTTGCCTTCCAGGTAGGCCGGATCGCGCACCGGGCGCACATCGACCAGGGAACCCGGCAGGAAGGCGCGGACATCCTTGATGTCCACGGTGAAACCACCCTTGACCTTGCCGCTGATGCGGCCGGTGATGGTTTCGTTCTTTTCCAACGCTTCTTCCAGCTCGTCCCACACCATCGCGCGCTTGGCCTTCTCGCGCGACAGGACGGTTTCGCCGAAGCCGTTCTCGATGGAGTCGAGGGCGACCTTGACGATGTCGCCTTCGGCGACGTCGATTTCGCCAGCGTCGTTACGGAACTGTTCGATCGGCACGATGCCTTCGGACTTCAGGCCAGCGTTGATCACCACGACGTCGCCGCGGACTTCAACAACGGTACCGCTGACGATGGCGCCCGGCTTCAGCTTGGCCAGGTTGGCCTGGCTGGCTTCAAACAGTTCGGCAAATGATTCGGTCATTAGATTTACTCTGTTGGACACATGGGTCGGTTGGCTTTCTAATCGGGGACATGCCCCACTGAAGACCGTTACCGCCCGCCTGTTGGTCGACCCCGGAAAAGCAGGTCGTGTGTAGTAGGAAAACCGCCACGCATCATTGCGCGACGGAGCTGGTACAGCACTGCTATGCGCGACCACCACCGGTGTTGCTGGTGGCACTCCCGCGCGAACGGATCAGGCAGCCGGAACCGGAAGCAGATCCATCACTCGGGCAACGACATCATCGATGCCGATGCCTGTGGTGTCGATGAGGACAGCATCGTCTGCCGGCTTCAGGGGCGCCACGGTACGCTGAGCATCACGGGCGTCGCGGGCCATGATCTCGCGCAGGAGGTCATCAAAGTTAACAGAAACCCCCTTGTCTTTCAACTGCTTATGCCGGCGCTCGGCGCGCTCCTCGGCACTGGCGGTCAGGAAGACCTTGTAGGGGGCGTCCTTGAAGATCACCGTGCCCATGTCGCGGCCATCGGCGACCAGGCCCGGCAGCTCCCTGAATGCGCGCTGGCGCTCCTTCAGGGCGGCGCGGACCTCGGGAATGGCGGCAATGGCCGAGGCCAGCGCGCCGGTGGTCTCCAGGCGCAGCTCGTCGGTAGCGTCGGTGCCGTTGACCATGACCCGCATCGATTCGCCCTGTTCAACAAACTGAACGTGGGTGTCGAAGGTGCAGCGCACCAGCGCCGAGGCATCGGAGGTATCGATGTCGGCCCAGCTCGCGGCCACGCCCACCGCCCGGTACAGGGCGCCTGAATCCAGGTAGTGCCAGCCCAGGCGGCGCGCCACGATGCGGCTGATGGTACCCTTGCCGGCCCCCGAAGGGCCGTCGATGGTCAGGACGGGAGCGAGTGGATTCATGGGGGTCCTAGCGCGTGTGAAGGGGCCATTCTAGCCCCTGCCCAAGGCCCCGCGCAGAGACTTTCGCGCAACCACTTGAAACGACGACAAAAAGCCCGGTAGAATGGCGGGCTTGAACGAGCGCCAACTGCCGATTGTCTTGCGCATATCGCGGCCACGCTCCACCCGAACAACTACTGTTTACGCCGAGGTATGCCATGAAAATCCTGTCCTCCCTGAAGTCGGCGAAGGCCCGTCACCGCGACTGCAAGGTCGTCCGTCGTCGTGGCAAGATCTTCGTCATCTGCAAGTCGAACCCGCGTTTCAAGGCGCGTCAGCGCTAAGCCACACGGCCTCCGGGCCGCGGCTGGTCCCACGCGGGACCGACCCGATGCAAAAAACCGCCTTCGGGCGGTTTTTTGTTGCGTGCAGCTTTTTTTCCTGCCGTTTTTTGCTGTAATCGCCTTTCTTGACCACTGGGGAGTAGATCGAGATGAAGCATTACCTGAGCACGCTGGCCGTCCTGGCCACCCTGGCCGCCGCCACGCCGGCGCTGGCCGATACCCTGCTGGTCGACCGCGCCGCTGAAAAGCCGGCCGGTGCCCTGCCCGTCCGCGGCCAGAGCATGCAGCAGGTGCAGTCGCAGTTCGGCGCGCCGAGCGAGCAGCTGCAGCCGCGCGGCGGGCAGAAGCGCCAGTGGCCGACCATCAACCGCTGGGTCTACCCGCAGTTCACCGTCTACTTCGAGAAGCAGAAGGTGATCGACGTGGTGGCCAACAAGGCGGATCCGAACGAGATCGGCCCGAAGCCGCCGATCCGCTGAACCCCCTACCCGCCGCTGGCGGGCCTGTGTAGCGAGACCATGAACCAGACCCTTCGTTTTCCTGCCGAATGGGAAGCCCAGAGCGGCGTCCTGATTGCCTGGCCCACCGCCGACACCGACTGGGCCGACCGCCTGGGCCAGGTGGAGGAGACCTACATCGCGCTGGTCGCCGCCATCACCCGCTTTCAGCCGGTGCTGATCTGCGTGGCCGACGACGATGTGGAGACCTATGCCGAAATGCGGCTGCGCTCCAACCGCATCGACATGGAGCGGGTCCGCTTCACCACGGCGGCCTATGACGATACCTGGCTGCGCGACTCCGGCCCGATCACCCTGCGCCGCGCCGACGGCAGCTTCCAGCTGCTGGACTTCCGCTTCACCGGCTGGGGCGGCAAGTTCGACGCCACCCTGGACGACCAGCTGGTGGGCGCGCTCGACCAGGCCGGCGTGTTCAACAACGCACCGGTGCGCAGCATTGCGTTCGCGCTGGAAGGCGGCGGCATCGAAACCGACGGTGAAGGCACCCTGCTGACCACCTGGAAGTGCCTGCACGAGCGCCACCCGGACCGCGACCGCGCCAGCCTGACCGCCGACCTGGCCGACTGGCTGCAGCAGGACCGCGTGCTGTGGCTGGACCACGGTTACCTGGAAGGCGACGACACCGACGCCCATATCGACACCCTGGCCCGTTTCGCTTCGCCTGACAGCATCGTCTACCAGGCCTGCGACGACGAGAGCGACTCGCACTACGCCGAACTGCAGGCGATGGGCAACGAGCTGGCCGCGCTGCGCACCAAGGATGGGCAGCCGTACCGCCTGTTCCCGCTGCCGTGGGCACAGCCGGTGATCGACGAAGGCCGCCGCCTGGCTGCGTCGTACGCCAATTACCTGATCGTCAACGGCGCGGTGCTGATGCCGGCCTACGGCGACCCGGCCGACGACCTGGCCCGCGACGTGCTGGCCCAGGCCCACCCGGGCCGCGAGATCGTGCAGGTGCCCTGCCGCTCGCTGATCTGGCAGAACGGCAGCCTGCACTGCATCACCATGCAGCTGCCGGCAGGCCTGCTGAAGGCGTAAGCCGGACCGGTAGCGCCGGGCCATGCCCGGCGAGCGCAGCGGCGTCCTGTAAATCCGCCGGGCATGGCCCGGCGCTACCGTGTGCGAACGCCATTCAGCGCGCGACACGCCGTCGCCGTCCATCCGCGCTAACATGCTGGTTTTCCCCCGCAGGAACGCCCCGCATGAACTCGCGCAGCCCCCTTACCGTCGCCCTGATCCAGGAGCGCAACCACGGTGATGCCGCCGCCAACCTGGCGGTGATCGAAGCACGCGTGGCCGAGGCGGCTGCGCAGGGCGCGAAACTGGTGCTGCTGCAGGAACTGCACAACGGCCCGTACTTCTGCCAGCACGAGTCGGTGGACGAGTTCGACCTGGCCGAGCCGATCCCCGGCCCGAGCACCGAGCGCCTGGGCGCCCTGGCGAAGAAGCATGGCGTGGTGCTGGTCGGCTCGCTGTTCGAGCGCCGCGCCGCCGGCCTGTACCACAACACCGCCGTGGTCTTCGAGAAGGACGGCACCCTGCTGGGCAAGTACCGCAAGATGCACATCCCGGATGATCCGGGCTTCTACGAAAAGTTCTACTTCACCCCGGGCGACATCGGCTTCACCCCGATCGACACCTCGGTGGGCCGCCTTGGCGTGCTGGTGTGCTGGGACCAGTGGTACCCGGAAGCGGCGCGCCTGATGGCGCTGGCCGGTGCCGAACTGCTGCTCTACCCCACCGCCATCGGCTGGGACCCGGACGATGTGCAGGACGAGAAGACCCGCCAGCGCGATGCCTGGGTGCTGAGCCACCGCGGCCACGCCGTGGCCAACGGCCTGCCGGTGCTGAGCTGCAACCGCGTCGGCCACGAAGCTTCGCCGCTGGGCGCGTCGGGCATCCAGTTCTGGGGCAACAGCCACGTGCTGGGCCCGCAGGGCGAATTCATCGCCGAGGCCGGCACCGATGCCACCGTGCTGGTGTGCGACGTGGACCTGCAGCGCAGCGAGCACGTGCGCCGCATCTGGCCGTTCCTGCGCGACCGTCGCATCGATGCGTACGGTGACCTGCTCAAGCGCTACATCGACTGAGCCGGAGACCTGCCATGGCCGTCCTCATCCGTGATGCCGGCCCGGCCGACATCGCTGCGATCACCGCGATCTACGCGGTGGAAGTGACCGACTTCGTCAACACCTACGAGTACGACGTGCCCGACCAGGCCGAGATGCTGCGCCGCATGCGCGACATGCTCGACCGGGGCTTCCCCTACCTGGTCGCCGAGATCGACGGCCAGGTCGCGGGCTACGCCTACGCCAACACCTACCGCACCCGCGTCGCCTACCAGTGGACCGTGGAGAACTCGGTCTACGTCGATGCCGCCTTCCAGGGCAAGGGTGTGGGCACCGGCCTGCTGCAGGCGCTGATCGACGCCTGCGTGGCGCGCGGCTACCGGCAGATGGTGGCCGTGATCGGCGAGCCGACCAATACCGCTTCCATCAAGCTGCACGAACGCTTCGGCTTCCACCTGGTGGGCGTGTTCAAGGGCCTGGGCCGCAAGCACGGCCGCTGGCTGGACACCGTGCAGATGCAGCGCGCGCTCGGCGATGGCGCCGACACCGCACCTTCCAATGAATGAATCCATGACTGAAACCCTTCCCGAAACCGGCGACGATCTGTTCGCCGGCCAGCCGGTGCGCGTCGTTGAACGCGACGGCGTGCGTCACACCCTGCTGGGCACCGCCCATGTGTCCCACGCCAGCGTCGAGGCGGTGGAAAAAGCCATCGACAGCGGCCGCTTCGATGCGGTGGCAGTCGAGCTGGACCCGCAGCGCCTGCAGGCGCTGAGCGACCCGGACACGCTGGCCAAGCTGGACCTGGTGGAAGTGATCCGCAAGGGCCGCGTTGCCTTGTTTGCCGCCAACCTGGCCCTGTCGGCCTACCAGCGCCGACTGGCCGAACAGCTGGGCATCGAGCCCGGTGCCGAGCTGAAGCGCGCGGTGGACCTGGCGCGCGAGCGCGGACTGCCGGTGCAGCTGATCGACCGCGAAGTCGGCCTGACCTTCCGCCGCGCCTCGCAGCGTCTTGGCTTCTTCGGCAAGCTGAAGCTGGTGGCCGGTCTCGGCGCCGGCCTGTTCTCCTCGGAGGAAGTGGGCGAGAACGAGATCGAGAAGCTCAAGCAGGGCGACATGCTGGAATCGAGCTTTGGTGAGTTCGCCAGCGAAAGCCCGGCGCTGTACGAGACCATCATCGGCGAGCGCGACCGCTACATGGCCACGCGCCTGCGTGAGGAACACGACCCGCAGCTGCGCGAAGTGCTGGCCGTGGTCGGCGCCGGGCATCTGGCCGGCCTGGCCCGCTACCTGGAAACCGACCCCGCCGAACCGGCGCCGCTGCGCGCGGAGCTGGAAGCGGTGCCGAAGAAGCGCAACATTCCGTGGTTGACCCTGATCATCCTGGCCATCGTGATCACCGGTGTGGCCGTGGGCTTCTACCGTGGCGGCCTGGGCGTGGGCACCGAACTGCTGGCGACGTGGGCGATGTACACCGGCGGCCTGGCCGGCATCGGCTGCCTGCTGGCCGGCAGCCACCCGCTGAGCATCCTGACCGCGATCGCGGTGGCACCGTTCAAGCCGTTCCGCCTGAGCATTCCGACCGGTGCGTTCTCGGCGCTGGTCGAAGCGCGCCTGCGCAAGCCGGCCTATGAGGATTTCCTCAAGCTGCGTGACGATGCGCAGAGCTTGAAGGGCTGGTACCGCAACCGCGTCACCCGCGTGGTGCTGACCTTCATGCTGACCAACCTGGGCAGCATGCTCGGCCTGTGGCTGACCGCCGGCAAGGTGTGGGGCCAGGTCGCGGGCTGATTGCCGCGCCCCGCCGGGCATGGCCCGGCGCTACCGGTAGCTGCCAACCTTGGTTGGCACCGCCATGCCCAGCGACAAAAAAACGGGGGAGACCGCCCCACTACGACCGGTCTCCCCCCCACCACAAACACGTTGCCGCGCGTTACACCCGGGCAGTGCCCGGTTCTACCCGACGACGGCAGCGGTAGGCGAACGGCAGCCGAGCATGGCTCGGCTCTACTGGGCCCTTCCCCCACCACAAACACGTTGTCACGCGTTACACCCGGGCAGCGCCTGGTTCCGCGATGTCCAGCCCGCGCGCGCGCCGGATCAGGCGCGTGACCGCACTGCGCAGGTCGTCCAGCACCGCGTAGATGGTCGGCAGGAACAGCAGGCTGACCACGGTCGAGAACGCCAGGCCGCCGGCAATCGCGCGCGCCATCGGCGCGTACTCCGGCCCATCACCGAACATCTGCGTGTTGGTCAGCGAGATCGGCACCATCGCCAGGATCGCCGTGCCCATCGTCATCATGATCGGGCGCAGGCGCTCGCGTGAGCCTTCCACCAGCGCCTGGGTGCGGCCCATGCCGCCGCGGCGCAGGTTGTTGATGTGCTCGATCATCACGATGCCGTTGTTCACCACCACGCCCATCAGCACCAGGATGCCGATGAAGGACATGATCCCGAACGAGGTACCGGTGATCCAGAACAGCCAGAACACGCCGAAGATCGAGAACAGCACGCCGCTCATGATCGCCGCCGGGAACAGCAGCGACTCGAACACCGCCGCCATCACCACGTAGATCATCACCAGCGCGATGAGCAGGTTGAACACCATCTGCTGCATCGCTTCGTTGTCGTTGCCGTAGTCACCGCCATCGAAGGTGAAGCCATAGCCGGCCGGGAAGCTCATCGGTGTGAGCACCGCTTCCATGGCCTTGCGGCCATCGGGCGCGGTGACCTTCTCGGCCAGGTTGGCCTTGATGGTCAGGGTGGTCTGGCGGTTGGTGCGACCGATCTGGGTGGCCGAGGAACCCACGTCCACGCTGACCAGGCTGAGCAGCGGCACGCTGCGGCCATCGCCGGTACGCACGCTGTAGCTGGCCAGGTCTTCCGGGCTGCTCTGCTCGGCGCCGGCAAAGCGCACCCACACCGGCACTTCGTTGTCGCCGCGACGGAACTCGCGCAGCGGCGCACCCCGCAGGGCCAGGCCGACGAAGCTGGCCACCTGCTCGGCGTTGAAGCCGAACGCAGCGGCGCGCTCGCGGTCGACGTGCACCTTCAGCTCGCCGCCCTTCTCGCCATTGTCGATGCGCACGTCGCGCAGCTCGGGGCGCTGGGCCAGCAGCGGCAGCACTTCCTGGCCGATCTCCTGCAGCATGCTGCTGGAGTCACCCACCAGCTGCACCTGCACGCCCTGGTTGCCGTTGCCCCCATCGCCGCCCTGGTTGCCGACGAAGTAATCGGTACGCGCCGACTTCGGCAGGCCCTTGCGGATCTCTTCCTGCAGCGCCTTGATGTCCTTGGCGTACTTCTCGTCGATGGTCACCGTGGTCGAGCTGCCTTCCTGCTCGCTGTACCAGGAATAGACCTGCTGCACGTGCAGGCGCTCGCGGTTCTGTTCCACCCAGGCTTCGACGCGGGCCACTTCCTCGGACATCTGCCGGTAGGTGTAGGCGCCCTTCCACATGTAGCCGATGAAGATGTCCTTGCCACCGCCGCCGCCGAACATGTCGACCTTGGTCAGCTTCATCGGCACCAGGCTGACCAGCACCACCAGCAGGATGCCGAGCAGGCTCCAGCCGCGATGGCGGAGCGACCAGTCCAGCAGGCGCGCATAACGGCGCTGCAGGCGGGCGATGACACCGGTCTGCGAGTGCAGCAGCTTGGGGGTGGCCATGCGCGCGGACAGCATCGGGATCAGGCTGACCGCCACCAGCCACGAGGCCAGCAGCGAGACCGAGATGGTGATCGCGATCTGCGCCATGAAGATGCTGATGTTGTTGGTCTCGCCGAACAGGTTGGGCACGAACACGATGCAGTGGCACAGGGTCCCGGCGCTGAGTGCGATGGCCACGCTGCGGGTGCCGATGATCGAGGCCAACCGCGGCTGCCCCGGCATGCGCTCGCGTTCCTGGTAGATGCTTTCCACCACCACCACGGCGTTGTCCACCAGCATGCCCACGGCCAGCAGCAGGCCCATCATGGTCAGGATGTTCAGCGTCACCCCGGCGAAGTACATGAAGCCCAGGGTGATGGTGAAGCAGATCGGGATGGCCAGCGTCACCATCAGGGTGGACGGCCAGTGGCGCAGGAAGAAGAACAGCACGGTGACCGACAGGATCAGGCCCACCGCACCGGCCTCGGCCAGTTCCAGCAGCGAGGAGGTGACCGCCTTGCCCTGGTTGTCGATGACCTTGATCTGCACGTCGCGCATTGAATCCTGCGCGCGGATCGCCTCGACCTCGGCCAATGCCGCGCGCGAGACATCCACCAGGTTGGCGCTGCGTTCCTTGAAGATGTCCAGGCCGATGGCCGGGTTGCCGTCGAGGCGACGCCCGTAGTTCATCCGCGCCGGCTTCAGCCGCACCTCGGCGATGTCACCCAGGCGCAGGCCCTTGGCGTTGATCACCAGGTCGCGCATTTCCTGCAGGTCGGTGATCTCGCCCACCGGCTGCACGCGCACGCGCTGGCCGTTGTCGTTGATCTGCCCGGCCGAGATCGAGAAGTTCAGCGTGCGCAGGCGGTCGCTGAGTTCGTTGATGCTCAGGCCGTGCGCGCTGAGCCGGTCGGGATCGATGGCGATCTCGACCTCGTTCGGCGGTGCGCCGGTGATGTCCACGCGTGCCACGCCCGGGATGCGCTCGATGCGCCGCTTGAACTCGCGGTCGAGCATGTCATAGGCGGAGGTCAGGTCGGTGGCACTGGCCAGGCGCACCTTCAGCACCGGCTGGTCGCTGCTGGACCACTTGAACACGTTGTAGCGCTGCAGGTCGTCGGGCAGGTCGCTGCGGATCGCATCGATGCGTTCGCGGGCATCGGAGGCGGCGATGGCGATGTCACGGTCCCAGTCGCTGAACTCGATGAAGATCGAGGCCGCTTCCGAGGTGGCCTGCGAGCGCATGCGCTTGATGCCGGTCATCGTCGCCAGTGATTCCTCCACCGGGCGGATGATGGTCCGCTCGACCTCTTCCGGGGTCGAGCCGGTGTATGGGATCTGCACGAACAGGAACGGCGCGGAGATGTCCGGCAGCGCTTCCAGCGGCAGCCGGAACGAAGCGATCAGGCCGACCACCACCAGCGACACGAAACACATGATGGTGGTGACCGGGCGGCGGATGGAGAACTCGGCGACGCTCATGCCGGTTCCTCCGCGCCGCCGCAGTGGCCACCCTCGGCCGCGTGCAGGCCTTCACCGGCATGCTTGCGGCCACGCTCGCGGTAGTAGGCATCGCCGCGGCGGTCCATCAGGTCGTAGACCACCGGGATGACCAGCAGGGTGAGCAGGGTCGACACCAGCAGGCCGCCAATGACGGTGATCGCCATCGGCGCGCGCACTTCGGCGCCCTCGCCCATCGCCACCGCCAGCGGCAGGAAGCCGAACAGCGTGCACAGGGTGGTCATGATGATCGGCCGCAGGCGCGAGCGTGCACCTTCCACCAGCGCCTCGTGCTTGGCCACGCCGGCCTCGCGCAGCTGGTTGACCTTGTCGATCAGGATGATCGCGTTCTTGGTGACCAGGCCGACCAGCAGGATCAGGCCGATGAACACCACCACCGAGATCGGCTTGCCGGTCAGCATCAGTGCCAGGATCGCGCCGACCAGGGCCAGTGGAATGGTGAACAGGATGACGAACGGATGCAGCAGCGATTCGAACTGCGAGGCCATCACCAGGTAGACCAGGAAGATGGCCAGGCCGAAGGCAAAGATCAGCGACTTGGCGGCCTGTGCCAGCTCCTCGCCCTGGCCACCGATGTGCAGGCCGACGCCCGCACCCAGCGGCTGCTCGGCCACCATCTGCTGTACTTCGCGCATGGCCGCGCCCAGGTCGATGTCGCGCAGGTTGGCCGAAACCACGGCCACGCGGGTCTGGTCGGCGCGATGGATCTCGCTGGGGCCGGTGGTGGCGACCACGTCGGCCACCGCATCCAGGGTGACCGGGCGACTGCTGCCCGGGTTCACGATCAGCCGGCGGATGCTGTCCACGCTGGCACGGTCGCCTTCCTGCGCACGCACCAGCACGTCGATCTTGCGGTCGCGGAAGCTGTAGCGGGTGGCCACGTCGCCACGCACCTTCTTCACCACCACGTCGGCGATCTGGCGGGTGGTCAGGCCCAGCGCACCGGCACGCTCCTGGTCGAAGCGGATCTGGATTTCCGGGAAGCCCTCTTCCACCGTCGACTTCACGTCGGCGTAGTGCACATTGCCGCGCAGCAATGCAGCCAGGCGCTGGCCGGCCTGCTCGAGGGTGGCCATGTCCTGCCCGCGCAGCTCGATTTCCAGCGGCGTGGAGAAACTGAACAGTGCCGGCCGCGCGAAGTCGACCTGCGCACCGGGGTGCTGGCCCATGGTGTCGCGCAGGCGCTCGGTGATCTCCGCCTCGGTGCGGGCGTTGCCGCCGCCCTCCATCACCACGGTCAGCTTGCCGATGTTCTCGCCGCTCTCGGTCGGGCTGGCATCCAGCCGCGTACCGCTGCCACTGACGCCATACAGCGAGGCCACGCCTTCACCATTGCCATGGGCCAGCTGCAGCTCGCGCACCAGCGCGTCGGTCTGCTTCAGCGGGGTGCCGGCCGGCAGCTTCACCGTCATTTCGAAACGGTCCTGGGCCAGCTGCGGAATCAGGTCGGCACCCAGCATCGGCACCAGCGCCATGGTGCCGACGAAGGCCAGCGCGGCCATCGACAGCACTTTGCCAGGGTGCGCCAACGCGTTGGGCAGCAGGCGCAGGTAGCCGCGTTCGGCACCGGCGTAGGGCTTCATCGCGATGTCGCTGGCCTTGCGCATGACCGGCCCGACCACCGCGACCACGCCGCGCCACACGCGCACCACCAGCCAGGCCAGGGCGAAGAAGCTCCAGCGCACGCCAGCCACGAAGCCACGACGGCCCAGCGCGACCGGCTTCTGCCAGCGGCTTTCCGGACGCCAAGCTTCGGCGGCGGCTTCTTCCGGGAAGGCCAGCGGCGGCCGGCCCTTCAGCGAGCTCAGCATCGGGATCAGGGTCATCGACACCAGCAGCGAGATCGCGATGGCGATGGCCACGGTCAGCGCCTGGTCGCGGAACAGCTGGCCGGCGATGCCATCGACGAACACCAGCGGCAGGAACACCGCGATGGTGGTCAGGGTGGAGGCGACCACCGCCATGCTGACTTCGCGGGTGCCGACGATGGCCGCCTGCAGGATGCCCAGGCCGCGTTCGCGCGCCTTGGCGATGCTTTCCAGCACCACGATCGAGTCATCCACCACCAGGCCGGTGGCCAGCGCCAGGCCGCCCAGCGACATCACGTTCAAGCTCAGGCCGAGCTGGCCCATGAAGAAGAACGTGGCGATGATCGAGACCGGCAGCGACAGGCTGATCACGAAGGTCGACCAGCCATCGCGCAGGAACAGGAAGATGATCAGGATGGCCAGCAGGCCACCGATCACCGCATCCTTCTTGACGTCACTGATGGCGTGTTCGATGAAGCGCGACTGGTCCTCGATGGTGGTCAGTTCGGCATCGCCGGGGAAGGTGGCCTTGATCTGCTCCAGGCGCTTGCGCAGCGCCTCGGCGGTGGCCACGGTATTGGCGTCGCCTTCCTTGTAGATCGCCAGCTCCACCGATTCCTTGCCGCCCAGGCGGATGATCGCTTCGCGTTCCTTGTAGCCCTGGCGCACGGTGGCCACGTCCTTCAGGCGCACCGGCACGCCGTTGGCGACCACGCTGGAACCGCCACCGGACGAGGCACTCTGCGCCGCCGACGCCGCAGCGACTGCCGCGGCCGAACCGGTGGACGCGGCGATGTTGAACATCTGCTGCAGGGCCGAATCGGCCGCGCTGCCGTTGGACGACTGGGTGGTGACCAGCAGGTTGCGGATCTCTTCCAGATCGGCGAACTGGTTGACGGTACGCACCAGGAAGCGCTGCGAGCCCTCCTCCAGGCGGCCGCCGGAGATGTTGATGTTCTCTTCCTTCAACCGCTTGATGACGGTGTCGATCGGCAGGTTGAGCTGGGCCAGCTTCTGCTGGTCGATGTCCACCTGGATCTCATCCTCCAGGCCACCGCCCACCTTCACCGCGGCCACGCCGGTCACTGGCTCCAGCTTCTTCTTCAGGTCTTCGTCGGCATAGCGGCGCAGGCCGGTCAGTTCGCGGATCGCGTCTTCATCGCTGGCCGGGGTGGCCTTGGTCGACAGCACCAGGCGCATGATCGGCTCGGTGGACGGATTGAAGCGCAGCAGCACCGGGGCCTTGGCCTCCAGCGGCAGGTTCAGCGCTTCCATCTTGTCGCGCACCTCCAGGCTGGCCTGGTCCATGTTGGTGCCCCAGGCGAACTCGAGCACGACATCGCTCTGCCCGGTGCGCGAGACCGACTTCAGCTTGCGCAGGTTCTTGACCACGCCCACGGCTTCTTCCACCGGCTGGGTGATCAGGCTTTCGATTTCGGTCGGTGCCGCGCCGGTGTATTCGGTGCGCACGGTGAGCGTGGGATAGCTCAGGTCGGGCAGCAGGTTGACCTTGAGGTTGTTCAGCGCGATCAGGCCGAACAGCAGCAGCGTGACCGTGCACATGGCGATGGTGACGCGGCGGCGGGTGGCGAATTCCACCAGGCCACCGCGCATGCCGGCAGCGGCGCCGTCGCCGGCCGGCGAGGCACCGTGGTCGTGTCCCGGGCCGCTCATTGCTGGCTCCCGGCCTTGTCTGCAGGCGTGGCCTTGGCGGCCACGGTGGCCGGCTTGGCCTTGGCCGCCTTGGGATCGGCGATGACCTGCACGGCGGTGCCGTCGCGCAGGGCCACCTTGCCGGCGGTGACGATCTGGTCACCCGCGGCCAGGCCTTCGCGGATCTCCACCCACGGGCCTTCGGCATAGCCCAGCTTGACCGGCACGCGGGCCACCTTGCCTTCGCGCACGCGGAACACGGCCGGCTCGCCGTCGTCCAGCAGGGCCAGGCGCGGCACCACCAGGGCGTCGGCGCGCTGGTCGTAATCGATGCGGATGCGCCCGAACATGCCCGGCTGCAGCGCATGCTCGGTGCCGTTGAAGGCGCTGACCACGCGGAAGGTGCCGCTGCCCGAATCCACCACCGGGGCGATGCGGTCTACGGTGCCGGTGAAGCTCTTGCCCGGCAGTGCGTCGGCCGACAGCACGACCGGCTGGCCGGCGCGCAGGGTGGCCAGCTCGCGCTCGGGCACGTTGAGGGTGGCCTCCAGCTGCGAGTTGTCGACGATGCGGAAGATCGGCGTGTTGATCTGCACGAAGTTGCCGGTCTTGATCGACCGCGAGGCGATCACCCCGGAGATCGGCGCCACCACCGTGGTGTAGGACAGTTCGAGCGTGGCCAGGCGGTACTGAGCGCGCATGTTTTCCAGGTCGTAGCGCAGCTGGTCGACGTCGGAGGCACTGACCATCTGCTGGCCGACCAGCTTCTGTGCGCGCTGGTAGTTGTTTTCCAGTTTGCGCATCTGCGCCTCGCTCTGTGCCACGGCCAGGCGCGCGCGGTCCGGGTCCAGGCGCACCAGCGGCTGGCCGGCGGTGACCCGCTGGCCCTCCTCGACCAGCACGGCCAGGGCCACGCCGGAGGTCTTGGCCACCACCTGCGATTCGGCGCGCGGCTCCAGTGCGGCGGTGCCGGTGTAGCTGGCGGCCACGGCGCGGTGGCTGGCCACGGCTACTTCCACCGGCACGGCGTCGACCTTCTTCTCGTCCTTGGTTTCAGCCGCCTTGGCGTCGGCGCTGGGGCCGGCTGCGCAGCCGCCCAGCAGCAGGGAGGTGGAGATCAGCAGGGCAGCGGCACAGAGTCCAGTGCGGCGGCCGGGCAGGAAGGTTGGGTGCGACATCGTCAGATCCCTGGAGGATGCGTGGGCAGGTGTGGTAGCAAAGTAATGCACCACTTCACGGCAACACCATATCCCAAAGGTCATGGTGCCTTCACGCCGCTGGTCGGCCCGCCCCCATTTCAGCTAGATGAAACCTGGGGCTATACTCGGGGCGTTCCGTACCCCACGCCGGAACGACCAGACCCGAATCTCCGGATAACGACATCATGCGCCCGCAGCCGCTCGCCGCTTGTCTCGCTCTGGCCGTCCTCCTGCCCCTCGGGGCCGCCGCACAGCCCGCTCCTGCTCCTGCAGCACCCGCCCCGGCTTCTGCCCCGGCCACCCCGCCCGCTGCCGCCGCTCTGGCCGGCAACTTCGACAATGGCCGGGTGCTCGCCTATACCTGCCAGGGCTGCCACGGCATCACCGGTTACAAGAACGCGTACCCCAGCTACCGGGTACCGAAGATCGGTGGCCAGACCCAGCAGTACCTGACCCAGGCCCTGACCGAATACCGCCAGGGCAAGCGCCGGCATCCGACGATGCAGGCGCAGTCGATGAGTTTCAGCGAACAGGAGATCGCCGATCTCGCTGTTTACCTGTCCACCGTCAAGTAAGGCCCGCCCATGTCGAAAGCCGCGCACACGATGCGTCACGCCATCGCCCTGTCCGTTGCCCTGCTGCTGGCGGCCTGCTCGCAGTCGCAGGTGGAAAGCAGTGAGAAGTCGGCCGGCGACCCCGGCCACGCCAGTGGCGAACACGGTTCGTCCTCCTCGGCCGGCCTGCCGCCGGGCCGCGAGGCCGCCGGTGAAGCCCGGGCCAAGGTAAAGGGAAAAGCGACCAACCAGAGCTGCTTTGATTGCCACGGTGCCGACGGCAATGCGCCGATCGACCCGACCTACCCCAAGCTGGGTGGGCAGTATGGCGATTACCTGGCTCATGCCCTGCAGGCCTACCGTGCCGGCGACCGCCAGCACGCGTTGATGACCCCGCAGGCGAAGGACCTGAGCGACCAGGACATCGCCGACCTGGCCGCGTACTTCGGCAGCCGGCCGAGCCAGCTGCGGGATCTGCACGGGGTGAAGTGACGCCGGGCGCATGCTCGGCAGCCCTTTGGTAGCGCCGGGCCATGCCCGGCGGAATGCAGGAGCGCCGCGCTGCGCGCTCGCGGGGCATGGCCCTGCGCTACCCGTATATCGCGTCGTGAACCAATACCGCGCCGGGCGGGCGCGGCTCGACGATCAGCCTTCCAGCTCTTCCCAGCGCGCGTACGCCGCATCCAGCTCGGCCTGGACCTTGGCCAGCTGCTGGGTGTGCGCGGTCACTTCGGCGCTGCTGCGGGTGTAGAACGACGGGTCGTTCATCGCCGCGGTCAGGCCTTCCACGTCGCCTTCCAGCTTTTCGATGGTCTTGGGCAGCTGTTCCAGCTCACGCGCTTCCTTGTACGCCAGCTTGCGCTTGGGCGCGGCCGGGGCCGCCGCCGCAGCTGCGGCCGGTGCAGCAGCAGCCGGCTTGGCAGCGGGGGCCGCAGCAGGTGCTGCCACGCTGGCGGCATAGCGCTGCCAGTCGGTGTAGCCACCCACGTACTCACCGATCACGCCGTCGCCTTCCATCACCAGCGTGGAGGTCACCACGTTGTCGATGAAGTCACGATCGTGGCTGACCAGCAGCAACGTGCCGGTGTAGTCGCCCAGCAGCTCTTCCAGCAGCTCCAGGGTTTCCACGTCGAGGTCGTTGGTCGGTTCGTCCATCACCAGCAGGTTGGACGGCTGCGCGAACAGCTTGGCCAGCAGCAGGCGGTTGCGCTCACCACCGGACAGGCGGGTGATCGGCGCGCGCGCACGCTCGGGGGTGAACATGAAGTCCTGCAGGTAGGCATGCACGTGCTTGCGCTTGCCGTTGAACTCGAGGAAATCACGGCCTTCGGCCACGTTCTCGATCGCGCTCCAGTCTTCGCGCAGTACCGCACGGTACTGGTCGAAATAGGCGATCTGCAGGTTGGTGCCGGCGTTGACCTCACCCTTCTGCGGCTGCAGTTCGCCCAGCAGCAGCTTCAGCAGCGTGGTCTTGCCGCTGCCGTTGGGGCCGATCAGACCGATGCGGTCGCCACGCAGGATGGTGGTGGTGAAGTCGCGGACCATGGTGCGCTCGCCGAAGGCGAACGAAATGTCCTTGACGTCGATGACCTTCTTGCCGGAGCTGACGCCCTGCGCGGCTTCCATCTTGACGTTACCGCTGAGTTCGCGGCGCTGCGAACGCTCGTTGCGCATCGCCTTCAGGCGGCGCACGCGGCCTTCGTCGCGGGTACGGCGGGCCTTGATGCCCTGGCGGATCCAGACTTCTTCCTGCGCCAGCAGCTTGTCGAAGCGGGCGTTTTCCTGCGCCTGTGCGTTCAGGCGTTCTTCGCGGCGGCGCTCGTAGTTGGCCCAGTCGCCCGGCCAGCTGGTGACCTGGCCGCGATCGATCTCGACGATGCGGGTGGCCAGCGCGCGCAGGAAGCGGCGGTCATGGGTGACGAACACCACGCTGCCGCTCCAGCCCTTGAGGAAGGCTTCCAGCCAGTCGATGGCTTCGATGTCGAGGTGGTTGGTCGGTTCGTCCAGCAGCAGCACGTCCGGGCTGGACACCAGCGCGCGGGCCAGCAGCACGCGGCGCTTCATGCCGCCGGACAGGCGGCCGAACTCGGCCTCGCCATCCAGGTCGAGCTTGGTCAGGGTTTCGCTGACGCGCTGGTCCAGGCCCCAGCCGTTGGCGGCGTCGATCTTGGCCTGGACGTTGCCCAGGGCTTCACCGTCGAAGACCTCGGCGTGGCTGAGGTGGTGGAATTCGGCCAGCCACTGGCCCAGTTCGCCCAGGCCATCGGCCACGACGTCGAACACCGAGCCGGCAGCGCCATGCGGCACTTCCTGCTCCAGGCGGGTCACGCGGACGCCCTGCTGCACGCGGACTTCGCCGTCATCGGGCTTGTGGTCGCCGGACAGCAGCTTGAGCAGGGTGGATTTGCCGGCGCCGTTGCGGCCGATCAGGGCGATGCGTTCGCCCGGCTCGATCGACAGTTCGGCCTTTTCCAGCAACAACGGGCCGCCGACGCTGAAGTCGACGTTCTGTAGGGTAATCAGAGGCATCCCGCTATTGTACGGGTTGGCGGGCCCGCCGGGCGGCGGCAGCGAATAGCGCCAGGTCAACGTCATCCACGCATGGCGTGGATCTACTGGATCGCGCGTGGTGGATCCACGCCACGCGTGGATGCGGGCGCCCCCCCCCGGGGAAACACGCGCGGGCGGG
>NZ_JACVTV010000063.1:0-24041 GCF_016624625.1 Stenotrophomonas sp. S41
GGGTCCGGTTGAGGGGGTGTGAGCGGCATGGATGCCGCGACCAAGCCCCCAAGGATGGGTTTACGGCGTCCCCCTCAACCGGACCCACCCCGCCATCCCACGGATACCCAGCTTTTGCAGTTGCCGTTGCCGTTGCATTGAGCAGGTGCAGGGCTGCAAGCCCTGCAAAAAGACCCCACCCCTCAGGCAACCCCGTTGTCGACGTGCGCCGCAAACCCCGGCTGCCGCCGCAACCGCTCGAACCACGCGTCGACATTCGCCAGCACCGGCTTGCCGCCCGGCGTGCTGCGCCAGCGCTGCGTCGACAGCCCCAGCACGATGTCAGCCAGAGTGAAGTCATCGCCGGCCACGTACGCGTGGCGCGCCAGCTGCGCATCCAGCATCGCCATCAGCCGGTTCCACTGCGCAAGGCTCGCCTCCGCCCGCGCATCGTCCGGGTAATCCGCATGCTCGCGCACGCGCGCCATGAACACGTGGCGCCATGCCGTGTTCAGATCGGTCGCCTGCCAGTCCATCCACTGCTCCACCCGCGCCCGCGCTTGCGGCTCGACCGGCAGCAGGTCATCGCGCCCGGCGCGCGTGGCCAGGTAGCGGCAGATGCTGTTGGATTCCCACAGCACGAAGGCGCCCTCGCGCAGCACCGGCACCTGTGCGTTCGGGTTCAACCCGCGCAGCAGGCCCGCATCGGGGGCGGCATGGTGCTGCACCGCCAGGTCCAGCCCGGCGCACAGCCACAGCACCTTGCGCACGTTGATCGAGGTCGGCTTTCCGTACAGTTCGAGCATGGCCAGACGCAGCGTTTGAGACGGGGCCAGCCTACACTGGTGGCATGCAAACCGAATTCCTGCTCATCGGCGGCCTCCTGCTGGCCGTCCTCGTCCTGCAGCTGATCGCCCTGCTGCGCCGCCCGCCCCATGACCGCCTCGAACAGGCGGTGCGCGAGGAGGCGCGGGCCGGCCGCAGCGAACTGCGCGAACAGCTGGATGGCTTCGCCCGGGCGCTGACCGACCTCTCCACCCGCACCGACCAGCGCCTGGACCTGCTGCGCGAAGCGCTTGGCGAAGATGCACGCAAGGCGCGTGCTGAAGCGGCCGAGAGCCAGCAGCGCAGCGGTGCGCTGATGGGCCAGCGCCTGCAGGAACTGCGCGCGCAGCTGGAAGTGTTCGGCCAGCAGCAGGAGGCGCGCATCCATGCCTTCGGCCAGCAGCTGCAGGAACTGACCACGCGTACCGACACCCAGCTGGGCGCGCTGCGCCAGACCCTGGTGGACGATGCCCGCAAGGGCCGCGAGGAAGGGGCGCAGTCGCAGCAGCGCCTGACCGAAAGCCTGGGCTTGCGCCTGCAGGAACTGACCCAGCGCAACGAACAGCGCATTGCCGAGATGCGCACGACCCTGGAAGAACAGCTGCGCGCGCTGCAGAGCGACAACGCGCAGAAGCTGGAACAGATGCGCGTGACCGTGGACGAGAAGCTGCAGACCACGCTGGAAACGCGCCTGGGCCAGTCGTTCAAGCTGGTCTCCGAGCGCCTGGAACAGGTGCAGCGCGGGCTGGGCGAGATGCAGCAGCTGGCCACCGGCGTGGGCGACCTCAAGCGCGTGCTGACCAACGTCAAGACGCGCGGCAGCTGGGGTGAAGTGCAGCTGGAGAACATCCTCGAGCAGACCCTGATCCAGGAGCAGTACGCGCGCGCGGTGAAGGTGCGCCCGGACAGCAACGAGATGGTCGACATCGCGGTACGCCTGCCCGGCCGCGGCGATGACGCGCCGGTGTGGCTGCCGATCGATTCCAAGTTCCCGCGCGAGGACTACGAGCGCCTGTTGGACGCGCAGGACCAGGGTGACGCCGAGCTGGTGCGCATCCAGGGCGTGCAGCTGGAGCGCGCGGTGAAGGTGCAGGCCAAGTCGATCAGCGAGAAGTACATCGTGCCGCCGCACACCACCGATTTCGCGGTGATGTTCCTGCCCACCGAAGGCCTGTACGCCGAGATCATCCGCCGGCCCGGCCTGGTCGACCTGCTGCAGCGCGACCACCGCGTGGTGGTCGCGGGCCCGACCACCATCACCGCGCTGCTCAACAGCCTGCAGATGGGCTTCCGCACGCTGGCCATCGAGAAGCGGTCCAGCGAAGTGTGGAGCCTGCTGGGTGCGGTGAAGAGCGAGTTCGGCAAGTTCGCTGGCATCCTCGAGAAGGCCGAGAAGCAGATCACCACGGTCGGCCGCAGCATCGGCGCGGCCAGCCGCAAGACGCGCACCATCGAACGTCGCCTGCGTGGCGTGGAGACCCTTGCCAACGAACAGGTGCAGCAGCTGCTGGGCGACCTCGGGGAAGCCGAGGAAGAGGGCGGTGAGGACGAGGCCAGCGAGGGCGAAGAGACCTGAGTGCGCTGACACACTACCTGCACCACGCAATGCGTATGCTGGCGGCCTCGATCACCGCCTGCAGGTCCGACCATGCGCCTTCGCTTCCTTGCCAGCCTGGCCCTGGCCGCCCTGTTGGCGGCCTGCAGCAGCACGCCGCCGGCCGCCGATACGACCGCACAACCGGCCGCCCCTGACACACCGGAAGCCACCGAGGCCTACCAGGAAGCGCGCGACGTGGATTGCCGCGCCGCCGGCGGCACTCTGCAGCCGCTGGGCCGCCTGCAGCGCGTGCAGTGCGTGATTCCCTATGCCGATGCCGGCAAGGCCTGCAGCAGCAAGCGCGACTGCAGCGGCCAGTGCCTGGCCACGGGTGAACCCGAGGCGGGCGTGGTGGCAACGGGCACCTGCCAGCGTGATGTCAGCCAGAACTTCGGCTGCCGCCAGCGCATCGAAGACGGCAAGGCACAGGGCACGATCTGCGTCGACTGAACGCACCTGGCGCATACGCACAGCGCTATGCTGGTGGACCTTTCCACGGCATAGCCGGAGCCCCCGCGTGAGCACCCCGATCCAGGACATTTCCCTCACCACCATCGACGGCCAGCCGTCCACCCTGGGCGATTACCAGGGCAAGGTCCTGCTGGTGGTGAACGTCGCCTCCAAGTGCGGCCTGACCCCGCAGTACGAAGGCCTGCAGGCGCTGTACGCGGAAAAGCAGGCACAGGGCCTGGAAGTGCTGGGTTTCCCGGCCAACAACTTCCTCGGCCAGGAGCCGGGCAGCGAGGCGGAAATCCAGCAGTTCTGCCAGCTGACCTACGACGTGACCTTCCCGATGTTCGCCAAGATCAGCGTGGCCGGTGAAGACACCCACCCGCTGTACCAGCAGCTGACCGCTGCCCAGCCGCAGGCGATCGGCGAAGGCCCGCTGCGCGAGCGCCTGGCCAGCAAGGAGATCCCGATCCACGCTGCACCGGCAGTGCTGTGGAACTTCGAGAAGTTCCTCGTCGGCCGCGATGGCAAGGTGGTCGCACGCTTCGCCCCGGACGTGGCCGCCGATGACGCGCGCCTGCGCGAGGCGATCGACGCCGCACTGGCCGCCTGATACCAGGCCACGCACAAAAAAACCCCGCCAAGGCGGGGTTTTTTAATGCGCGGACCAACGCGATCAGTTGGTCCAGTTCGGCATCGGCATGGCATCCACCGGGATCGGCGAATTCTCATCGTCGCTGCCACGCTCGCGCTTGCCGCGCAGGTCGTTCTCGATCTGGTAGTTGCGACGCTGCAGCCAGGCATCGCGCACCAGCGCGTACTCATCCACCGCCGAGCTGCGCAGGTCGTCGACCGCCATCAGCTGCGCGCGGGTATCGACCAGCTGCAGGCCCTGCAGCGCGATGCGGATCTTGTCTTCCTCGATCGTGCGCATCGGCGACAGCGGCATGTCACCGGCCAGGCCGAACACATCGCGCACGGTACGCGGGCCGAAGAACGGCAGTTCCACGTAACGCGAACGGCGCCAGCCCCAGGCACCCAGGGTCTGCCCGAAGTCCTCGCGGCGGTTGGGCACCATCGCCTTGCTGGCCGGATCGAACAGGCCACCGATGCCCAGCGTCGAGTTCATCAGGAAGCGGCCGAAGGTATCCCACGCATCATCCGGGCGGCCCTGCAGCAGCTGGTTGAGGATGGTGACCGGCGAACGGATGTTGCTGAAGAAGTTGCTCACGCCGGTACGCGCGAAGCGCGGCACGACATGGGTATAGGCGGTGGCCAGCGGACGCGCGATCACGTTGTCCACGCCCACGTTGAAGCGGTGCACGCGGCGGTTCAGCGGCTCCCACGGGTCGTAGGCGGCGGTGGTGGCAGCGGTGCCGGCATTGCCGTACAGCGCGTCGAAATCGTCATCGCCACCGGGCGCAGCGGCGGCCGCGGCCGTGGCGGCATCGGTTGCGGCATCCGTGGCCGGCGGCGGCGTGGCCGTCGCGTCGTCCATGGCGGCCGCCGGTGCCGCGTCAACCGTGCCGGCATCGGCAGCAGGTGCGTCGGCCGGTGCGCTGGCCGGAACCACGGTGTCAGCCACCGGCGCATCGCTGCGCGCGGGCTTGCCGGCACAGGCGCTGAGCGCCAGGGCCAGGATCATCAGGGGAAACGCGCGTACGACGTTCATGTCAGCTCGCAGCAGAAGGTGCATTGAAATCCAGATCGGGCGACAGCCGGTAGGCTGCGCTCAGTTCGTTGAAACCGGCCGGGGTGCCGGAAATCGACAGCGGGTGGCCTTGGGTGCGGGCACGCGCGGCCAGTTCGGCCAGCAGTGCCAGGCCGGCGCTGTCCACGCGCTCGACCTCGCCCAGTTCCAGCCGTGCCAGCTTCGCCGGCAACGCCTGCAGCTGCGGCCACAGGGCGATCACGGCGGCACGGTCGAGCACCCCACGCAGGCGCAGGGTGCCGCCTTCCAGCAGCGCCAGCGGCTTACTTGCCATTGCCGGTCGGCGCGGCCTGCATGCTGCCGCTGCGCAGTTCGCTGGCCACCTGCTTGATGCCCTTCTGGCGCAGCGGGGCATCGAACTGGTTGCGGAAGGTCTGCACGTAGGAGATGCCTTCGATGTTGACGTCGAAGATCTTCCACTGGCCGTTGACGTTGCGCATCCAGTACTCGACCGGGGTCGGCTCGTTGCCGGCACGCACCAGTTCGGTGGCCACGCGCACGCCGCGGTTGCCCGGCAGCGGGCTCTCGCCCTTCAGGCGGAAGCTCGGCTTGCCCTGGATGTTCAGCAGGGTCGAGCCGTAGCGCTGCATCAGGCTGTCGGCCATCGCATCGGCAAACAGCTTGATGTCGGCGTCGGAGGCGCCGCGGGCGTGCGTGCCCAGCACCAGGCGCGCGGCATAGTCGCGGTCGAAGGTGCGGGTCAGTTCGCTGTCGATGTAGCTGCGCAGGCTGGCCGGGTTGCTGGTGAACTCAGCGCGGCGCTGCTGCAGGGTCGACATGATGCGGCTGCTGGCGTCGATCACCACCTTGCCGGCCTGGCCCTGCGGGGCGGTCAGGGCGGGGGCGGTGGACTGCGCCTGGGCCAGGAACGGGGAAGCCAGCAGCAGCGACGAGGCCAGCAGGGCCGGGATCAGTTTCATCTTCATGGTTGCGGTTCCGTTGCAGGCGACTGCTCGCCATCGTTGGGTTTCTGGCCAGCGCCACCGGCGCTGCCACTGAACATGTACTTGCCGACCAGCTGCAGCAGGTCCACCGCCGGCTGGGTGAAGACGATCTCCTCACCGGGCTTCAGCACCTCCGGATCACCACCGGGCTGCAGACCGATATAGCTCTCGCCGAGCAAACCGCTGGTGAAGATGCCGGCGGAGGTATCGGCCGGCAGGTCCTTGACCTTGCTGTCCATGCGCAGGGTCACGATCGATTCGAACTTCACCGGGTCCAGTTCGATCGAAGCGACCTGGCCGACGGTGACGCCGCCGATCTTCACCGGCGCCTGCTTGCGCAGCTGGCCGACCTGGGAGAAGCGCGCCTTCAGCTCATAGCCCTGGCCGCCCCAGCTCCAGCGCTGGTTGGTCGAGGCCACGGCCAGCACCATCAGCGATGCCAGGGCCAGCAGCAGGAATGCGCCGACGGAGAATTCGAGTCTGGGACCGCGTATGGCCATGTGGATTACCTGATCGAGTCGTGGTGGCCGCGCGCCCTGCGCACCGCCGGAGGAGGGGTTAGGTGAACAACATTGCCGACAGCACGAAGTTGAACATCAGCACCAGCAGCGAGGCGTTGACCACCGCACGGGTGGTGGCCACCGAGGTGCCTTCGATGGTCGGCTCGGCGTGGAAACCGACGTAGGACGCGACCAGCGCGGCGGTGCCGCCGAAGATCGCCGACTTCAGCATCGCCACGCCGAAGTCATCCCAGAAGTCCACGCTGTTGCGCAGCGCCGACCAGAACACGCCATTGTCCAGGCCCAGCACGTGCACCGCTTCGAAGTAGCTGGCACTGATGGCCAGCGAACAGAAGATGCCGGTGAGCAGCGGCACGGTCAGCACCGCCGCCCAGAAGCGCGGGGCCACGGCCTTGGCCACCGGGTCGATGGCCATCAGCTCCAGCGCCTTGATCTGGTCGGTGGCACGCATCAGGCCCAGTTCGGCGGCGATCGAGCTGCCGGCGCGGCCGATGAACAGCAGCGCGGTCAGCACCGGCGCCAGCTCGCGGTACAGCGACAGGCCGAGCAGGGTCGACAGCGCGTCGGCCGCACCGAAGGTGGTCAGCGTGCGGTAGCCCTGCAGGGTCAGCACCAGGCCGACGAAGGCACCGCCAACGGCGATGATCGGCAGCGAGCGCGCGCCGATCTTGTAGATCTCGCGGGTCAGCTCGGCGAGGAAATCACGCGTGGGCAGCGAACCGCGCAGCACGGTCAGCGAGAACAGGCCGGCGCGGCCCAGCGAACGGGTGGCTTGCACGAACGGCATCAGGCAACCCTCGCGCGCGGCGCGGCATCGAACGGAATGGGGCCATCGGGCTGGCCGTGCAGGAACTGCCGCAGCAGCGGGTCCTGGCTGGACTGCAGCGCTTCGGGCGTGCCTTGGAACACGATGCCGCCATTGGCAATGGCGATCACCTGGTCGCAGATCGGCAGGGTCTCGTGCACGTGGTGGCTGACGATGATGCTGGTCAGGCCCAGGCTGTGGTTGAGGCGCTGGATCAGGCTCATGATGACCCCCGAGGCGATCGGGTCCAGCCCGGTCAGCGGCTCGTCGTAGATCATCAGCGGCGGGTCCAGGGCCAGCGCGCGGGCCAGTGCCACGCGGCGCGCCATGCCGCCGGACAGCTCGCGCGGCCAGGCATCGGCGGCGGCCAGCAGGCCCACCGCGTGCAGCTTCATCTGCACCAGCCGGCGCAGCACCGCCGCCGGCAGGCGGGTATGGGTGCGCAGGGGCAGGGCGACGTTCTCGGCCACGGTGAGGTCGGTCAGCAGGCCATTGCCCTGCAGCAGCACGCCCACGCTCTTGCGCATTTCCAGCAGCGCGCCGCTGTCATGCGGGATCGGCTTGCCGAACAGGGTGACCTCGCCGGCGACCGGGCGCAGTTCGCCGGTCAGCGCGGCCAGCAGGGTCGACTTGCCGCTGCCGGACGGGCCCAGCACGGCAGTGATGCTGCCCTGCGGAACCTGCAGGGAAACGTCACGCAGGATCGTGCGTCCGCTCCGGTCGATGCGGACGTTGGACAACTGCACCAGACTGGAGGCGGAAGCCGACATGGGCACCATTAACGTTTTTTAGACATCGAAGGGTGGGGTCAGCCGGCTGAACATAAGCAGACTGGACGGTCCAGTATTGTGGCACGTCGCGGCCACCGGCAGGCCGGGACAATTTCCGGCGGCGCCGGAACAATCCATCGCAGCGCTCGCTGCGCGCCCCAGTGACGTGCGTCACCATTGAATACTGCCGGGCGTCCTGCACACTGTGCACGATGACCGACCCGTTCAGCGACTTCCGCCTCTATCACTCCAACTCGTTGGACGTGCTGGCCGCCCTGCTGGCCCGAAACGTGCGCACTCCGGTGCCGGGGCAGCCGCTGCTGGCGCCGGAGGTGGTGCTGATCCCGCAGGTGGCGATGCGTCGCTGGCTGCAGGCGACACTGGCGGCCGAGTACGGGGTCGCCGCCAACCTCGAGTTCCTCACCCCGGGTGAGTTCGTCGCGCGGGCGCTCAACGCCAATGTCGATGGCGAAACCGACGACCTGGACGCCGCCGGCCTGCACTGGAAGCTGTACCAGGCGCTGCGCGACCCCGTGCTGCTGGCGCAGCCACCGATGCGTGCGCTGCAGGCCTATCTTGCCGGGGGGGACGCCCTGAAGCCGTGGGCGCTGGCCGGTGAACTGGCCTCGGTGTTCGAGAAGTACCAGGCCTGGCGCCGCGACTGGCTGCTGCGCTGGGATGCCGGCGCCGACCCGGCCGACCCGCAGGCGATCCTGTGGCGGGCCATTTCCGCAGGACGCGGCTACCGCGCGCGCCGCATCCAGGACTACCTCGACCGTTTCGAAGGCCCGGACAAGCCAAAACCACAGGGCCTGCCGCCGCGCCTGTCGGCGTTCGCCACGCTGAACATCTCGCCCGACGTGCTGCGGGTGATGGCCACCCAGGCCCGGGTCGGCGAGCTGCACTTCTATATGCCGACCCCGGTGCAGTCGTACTGGGGTGACCTGCAGACCCTGGCCGAGCGCCTGCGCAGCGGCGCACCCGATCCCTTTGGCGAAGCCGCCGGCGAGAACCGCCTGCTGGAAGCCTGGGGCGCGGCCGGCCGCGACTTCATGGCCGTGCTGGGCAGTTACGAAGTGGTGCACCCGGCCGGTGAGATCGCCGCGTACTCGGATCCCGAAGACGACACCCGCCCGACCCTGGCCGAGGGCGGGCTGGCCGACAGCCTGCTGCACCGCCTGCAGCGCGACCTGTTCCACCGCCGAGCGCTGCCCTCGGGCGAGCTGCGCGAGGAACCGCGCAGCGATGACCCCAGCCTGCAGGTGCACGCCTGCCACACCCGCCTGCGCGAACTGCAGGTGCTGCACGACCAGCTGCGCAGCCTGCTGCAGGACCCGCGCTTCGACCCGCCGCTGCAGGCCCGCGAGATCGCGGTGCTGGCACCGGACATCGATCCCTACGTGCCGTACCTGGAAGCCGTGTTCGGCGGCCGTGGCGGCGACGAGGAACACATTCCCTATGCGCTGGCCGACAGCAGCCCGCTGGCGGGCGAGCCGCTGGCCGATGTGTTCGTGCACCTGCTGTCGCTGCCGGTATCGCGGTTCGGCCTGAACGAGATCCTCGACCTGCTGGCCAGCGCACCGCTGGCCGAGGCGGCCGGGCTGGAGGCGGTGGACTTCGACCGCCTGCATGGCTGGCTGCAGCAGGCCGGCGCCCGCTGGGGCATCGACGCCAACCATCGCGGCCAGCTGCAGGCACCGCGCGACGACGCCTACACCTGGCAGTTCGCGCTGGACCGCCTGCTGCTGGGCCACGCCACCGGCAGCGATGTCGACCTGGCCGGCGTGGCACCGTGGATCGAGCTGGAAGGCGGCGCGCTGGACGCGCTGGACCGGCTGCTGCGCCTGCTGCGCGTACTGGCGCTGTACCAGCGTCGCCTCGGCGAGACCCTGACCCCGGCGCAGTGGCGGCAGCGCCTGCTGTCCCTGCTGGATGCGCTGCTTCCGGAAGCACCCAGTTCGCCCAACAGCCAGCGCGCGCTGGAGCGCCTGCGCAAGCTGCTCAACCAGTTCGCCGACGACGCCCGCAAGGCCGGCTTCGAGGACGGCGTACCGCCGGAAGTGGTGCGTGCGCATTTCGCCGGCGCGCTGTCCGAGGCCGATACCCGTGCGCCGCTGCTGACCGGCGGCATCAGCTTCGGCCGCATGGTGCCGATGCGCCTGCTGCCGTTCCGGGTGATCTGCGTGCTGGGCCTGAATGATGGTGACTTCCCGCGCCGCGATCCGGCCGCCGGCCTGAACCAGCTGACCGCCGAGCTGGACACGCCGCGCCGCCGCCCGGGCGACCGCTCCACCCGCGAGGATGATCGCTTCCTGTTCCTGCAGCTGTTCGCCGCCGCGCAGGACGTGTTCTACCTGAGCTACCTCGGCGCCGACCCGCGCGATGGCAGCGTGCGCGAGCCCTCGGTGCTGGTCAGCGAGCTGATCGACGCCGCCGCCGAGTACCACCAGGCGCCGGAGGCCGCCAAGCGTGCGTTCACCGTGCGCCACGCGCTGCAGCCGTTCTCGCCCGCCGCCTTTGGCGAGGGCGATCCGCGGCGTTTCAGCTACCGGCGCCAGTGGCACCCGGCTGCCGGGCGCATGGCCGGCCAGCGCGGCGGGCTGCAGCCGTGGTTCGACGCCGCGCTGCCGCCCCCGCTGGATGACGCGGTGGAAGACGAGGTCGCGCTGGACACGCTGCGCCGCTTCCTGTGCGACCCGGCCGGGCAGTTCCTGGCCCAGGCGCTGGGCCTGCGCCTGGCCGACGACGTCGAGGAGGTGGACGACCTGGAGCCACTGGTGATGTCCTCGCGCGGGCCGGAAAAGCGCAGCGTGCAGGCCGCGGTGGTACGCGCCACCATCAGCGGCGATGTCGAGCCGCTGTATCCGCGCCTGCGTGCGCGTGGCCTGCTGCCGTCGGGTGCGCTGGGCGAGCGCCAGTTCGAAGCCGAACAGCTCAAGACCCGTCCCTACGCCAGCGCGATGCTGGGCTGGATGCAGGGTCAGCCGCTGGAAAGCCGCCGCTACGAAGTCGAGATCGACGGCGTGCGCCTGCACGGCCGCGTCGCCGACCGCCATCCCGAAGGCCTGGTGCGCCTGCGCGCCGGCACCTTGAACGGCAACGCGGTGATCCGCCAGGGCCTGGACTGGCTGCTGGCCAATGCGGCCGGCGATGCGCTGCCGCTGGTGCAGTTCCACGATGGGGGTGATGCCGGCCCCGGCCCGCACATCCAGCCTGCACCGGGCGCGGCGGCCGCACGCAGTGCCCTGCGCGCGCTGCTGCAGCTGCGCCAGCGTGGCCTGCGCGAGCCGCTGCGCTTCGCACCCTATACCGGCTGGGTGCTGTTCACCGCGCCGGTGGAAAAACAACGCAGCGAAGGCTGGAAGCAGTGGCACGGCAGCGACCGCAGCTGGGGCGAAGCCAACAGCGATGCCTGGCAGCTGCTGCTGCGCGGGGCCGATCCCTTCGCCGATGACGACAGTTACGCCGACCTGCTGCGCAACAGCCAGGTGGTATTCGGCGCGGTGCGCGACGGGCGTGGCCCGGGTGGCACCGGCAAGGAGGCCGACGCATGAGCACCCCCGTGGATCCCTACCTGCTGCTGCCGCTGCAGGGCATCGGCCTGATCGAAGCCAGCGCCGGTACCGGCAAGACCTTCACCCTGGCCACGCTGTTCACCCGCCTGGTGGTGGAACAGGGCCTGCGCATCGGCCAGATCCTGGCGGTGACCTTCACCGATGCCGCCACCCAGGAGCTGCGCAAGCGCATCCGCGAGCGCCTGGCCCTGGCCGCGCGCCTGGTCGACCTGCCGCCCGCCGACGACGAGGCGCCCGATGCGCTGCTGACCCGGCAGGTGCTGCAGCGCCACCTCGACGAAGGTGGCGAAAGCGCTGCCGCGCTGAAGCGCCGCCTGCAGGTGGCCGCCGACGAGATCGACCTGGCCTCGATCTTCACCATCCATGGTTTCTGCACCCGCGTGCTCCGCGAGCATGCGCTGGAAAGCGGGCACACCTTCGATCCGCCGGAACTGCTGGCCAGCGACCGCGAGCTGCTGGAGGAACTGGCCGCCGACCTGTGGCGCGTGCACGCCAACGACCCGGCCACGCTGGAGCCGCTGCTCTGGCTGTGGTCGAACCCCGATGCGCTGGCCTCGGACCTGCGCGCGCTGCTGGCCTCGCCGCCGCTGTACCCGCGCCCGCAGCCGCTGGCGGTGGAAGATCCGCGCCTTGCCCTGCAGGCCGCCGCGGCGGACCTGTCGCTGGCCGTGCGCGAGCACGGCGAGCAGTTCTTCCTCGATCTGTGCGAGGCGGTCGACAACAAGTGGATCAACGGCGTTTCCTACAAGCTGGGCTGGCTCCACCCGCTGGGCCGGCAGCTGCTGGCCTGGGCCGCGCGCGACGATGCCGGCGAGCTGATGAGCAGCGACCGCCTGCCGGCGCTGCTGGCCGATGCGCTGGTGGCCAAGACCAACAAGAAGTTCGTCGACCGCACGCCGTCCTCGCCGCTGCAGGCTCCCCTGCAGCGCTACGTGGCGCTGCTGGCCCAGCGCGAACAATGGCTGCGCGCTGCGTCGCTGAATTTCCTGCACAGCCTGCGCGAAGAAGCCACGCAGCGGCTGGCCATGCTCAAGCGCACGCGCCGGGTGCAGACCTACGACGACCTGATCGACGGCGTGGCGCAGGCGCTGGAGGGTTCGCAGCGGCTGGAGCTGGTGCGCAAGCTGCGCCTGCAGTACCGCATCGCCTTGGTCGATGAGTTCCAGGACACCGACGATCGTCAGTGGGGCATCTTCCACACCGTGTTCGGCGATTCGCCGGAGGTGCAGGAACTGGGCCTGCCGCCGGCGCTGTTCCTGATCGGCGACCCGAAGCAGGCGATCTACGGCTTCCGCGGCGGCGACATCCACACCTACCTGAAGGCGAAGCAGGCCGCGCGGCCGGCCCCGCCGCTGGACCAGAACTTCCGTTCGCGACCCTCGGTGCTGCGCGCGCTGCAGGCGCTGTACGACAACGGTGGCGATGATGCGTTTCTCGAGGCCGGCATCGGTTTCGAGCCGGTCCGCCCCGGTGGCGTGCGTACGGATGAAGACTATCTGCGCGATGGTGCCGCGGCCCCGGCACTGACCCTGCGCGTGCTGCGCAGCGAAGGCGACAAGGCGATGAGTGCCGACACCTCGCGTGCCGCCGCCACCCAGGCCTGCGTCGCCGCCATCCACCAGACGCTGCTGGATGCGCGTGCCGGTACCGCCATCCTGCGCGGCCGCCCGGTGCAGCCCGGTGACATCGCCGTGCTGGTGCGCTCGCACCGCGAGGCGACGCTGGTGCAGCGCGCGCTGGCGGCAGTGGGCATTCCGGCGGTGGCGGCGGGCAAGCAGAGCCTGTTCTCCACCAGCGAAGCACGCGACCTGCGCGCGCTGCTGCTGGCCCTGCTGCAACCGGCTGACGAAGGCCGCCTGCGTGCGGCGCTGGCGACGGTGCTGCTCGGCCAGCGGGCCAGTGCGATCGCCAACATGGAACGCGAGGGCGACCTGCAGCGCGCGTTCCAGGCGCAGCTGCTGCACTGGCGCGAGCGCTGGCAGCGCGGTGGCCCGTTCGCTGTGGTGGCCGATGTCTGCGCCGCACAGGGCGAACGCCTGCTGGCGCTGATCGATGGCGAGCGCCGGTTGACCAACTACCTGCAGCTGGGCGAACTGCTGCAGGAAGCCTCCGCGCAGGCGCTGGGCATGCATGGGCTGCTGGACTGGCTGCAGGGGCAGATGGCCAATGCCGACCAGAATGACGAGCAGCAGCTGCTGCGCCTGGAATCGGACGCGCGCCGCGTGCAGATCATCACCCTGCACAAGAGCAAGGGCCTGGAATACCCGCTGGTCTACCTGCCGTTCGTCGGCATCTTCGGTGGCGCCTCCAACAACGCCGGGCACTGCACCGTGCACGTGGACGGTGAGCGCCAGCTGCACTGGAAGCTGGACGACGACGAGGCCTGGAAGGCGGCCAGCGGCCAGCGCGACCGCGAGCAGTGCGCCGAAGATGCGCGCCTGCTGTACGTGGGCCTGACCCGCGCCGAGCATGCGCTGTGGATCGCCATCGGCGATCTCGCCGGGCTCGGCAAGACCCGCCTGGCGCCGCTGCTGGGCGACCTGCAGGCGCTGCACGCGCACCCCGATGTGCACATCGACGACAGCGATCCGGTGCTGCGGCTGCCGCAGCTGCCGGTCGAACAGGACGGCGAACTGCCGGCCGTGCGCAGCCTGACCCGGCGCGTACCGCACGACTGGTGGGTGTACAGCTTCACCCAGCTGGCGCATGCCGATGCCGGCGACGACGTCGAAGCAGCAGCCACCGAACTGCCGGCACCGGCCGCCGACGAACCGGCGGGTGCGGAACTGCCGCTGGAACCGGCCCTGCCCGAACCCGCAGCTGCCGACGCCGCACCGTTGGACCCGCGCTTCATGGGCAGCCGTTTCGGCAACGTCCTGCACGAAGCGCTGGAGAACGTCGATTTCGCCGCCTGGGGCGGCTGGACAGCCGACCAGCCCGCGCCCGAAGGGCAGGTCGACCTGCTGCGCAAGGCGCTGCACGACGAAGGCTATGCCGACGAGGATCTGGACGATGGCGTGGCGGTGCTGGTGCCGCTGGTCGGCCACACGCTGACCGTCGCACTGCCCGAAGGCGGAGCCCTGCACAGCCTGGGCGAGGGCGAGCGCCGCGCTGAAATCGAATTCCACTTCGCCATCGAATCCACCGCCGTGCCGGCACTGCTGCAGCTGCTGCATGCCCACGGCATTTCCAGCGCGCGCCGCGGCTTCGGCCTGCGCCGCCGGCTGGAAGGGCTGATGACCGGCAAGATCGACCTCACCTACGTGCGCGATGGGCGCTGGTACGTGCTCGACTACAAATCCAACCGGCTGCCGGGCTACAGCCCGGACCTGCTGCAGATCTCCATGCGCCACAGCGAATACGACCTGCAGGCGCTGATCTACACCGTGGCCCTGCACCGTTGGCTGCGCTTCCGCCTGGGCCGCAGTTACGACTACGCGCGCGACATGGGCGGCATCCGCTACCTGTTCTGCCGTGGCCTGGATGGCAACGGCAATGGCGTGCACGTGGACCACTTCGCGCCAGAGCTGGTGGATGGACTGGATGCGCTGTTCGCCGGCGGCGACGCCGCCCATGCCGACCTGGTCGCGCGTGCCCTTGGAGCCAGCGCATGAGTGCCACCCTGCTGCAGCAGCTGTACCGCGGTGGCCACCTGCGCACCCTCGACCACGCGTTGGCCACCAGCCTGCGGCGGCTGCGCGAGGACACGCCCGATGGCGTGGCGGTTGCCGCCGCGCTGGCATCGCTGGCGGTGTCACAGGGGCACGCCGCCTTCGATCCGTCACAGCCGCAGCGCCTGCTGGAAGGCTTCCTGGCCTGGCCCGCGCCGGCGCAGTGGCTGGCCCAGCTGCAGGCATCGCCGTGGGTAGCGCAGCCGGAGGATCCCGAGGCGGCCGCCGATGAGGCGCCGCTGGTGCTGGAGAACGGCCTGCTGTACCTGCGCCGTTACCGCGAATACGAGCGGCAGCTGGCTGCCGGCCTGCAGCGCATCGGTCGGCACCCGTTGCCGGCGCCGGATCTGGACGCGCTGGCGCCGTTGTTCGCGCGGCTGTTCCCCGCTGCCGCCACCCAGGAAGACCACCAGGCGCGTGCCGCCGGCGTGACCCTGCGCCACCCGTTGGCGCTGGTCACGGGCGGCCCCGGTACCGGCAAGACCACCACCATCGCGCGCCTGTTGCTGCTGCTGGCCGCGCAGGCCCTGCATGCCGGCGAGCCGGTGCCGCAGGTCGCGCTGGCCGCCCCGACCGGGCGTGCCGCCGAGCGCATGGCCGAAAGCCTGCGCTTGGCCGTGCAGCGCCTGCAGGAGGAAGGCCTGGACCCTGCGCTGTGCGCGGCGCTGCCGAGCACCGGCACCACCCTGCATCGCCTGCTCGGGGTCATTCCCGATTCGCCGCGCTTCCGCCACCACGCCGACAACCCGTTGCCGGTGGACGTGGTGGTGGTGGACGAAGCCTCGATGATCGACCTGCCGCTGATGGCCAAGCTGGTCGATGCCATCGCCAGCGGCACGCGGCTGATCCTGCTGGGTGACCCGGATCAGCTGCCCTCGGTGGAAGCAGGCGATGTGCTCAGCGCCATCCTGCGTGCCAGCGGCGATGGCGGCGGCACCCGAGCCGATGACGCGCAGGCCCTGCACGGACTGCTGGCCGCGCCGACCCTGCAGCCACAGGCCGCGCCACGCGCCTTCGCCGGCCGTCGCGTGCAGCTGCAGCGCGGCTACCGGCAGAGCGATGCCCTGCAGCTGGCACCGCTGGCGCAGGCGGTGCGCGAAGGTGACAGCGGCACCGCGCTGGCCCTGCTGCGTAGCGGCAGCTTGTCCGGGATCAGCTTCCACGAAAACGATGCCGACCCGCTGCGTGGCCAGCGCGAACACCTGCTCTCGCACTGGCGCGCGCTGGCCGAGGCCGAAGACCCCGGCCGCGCGTTGCAGCAGGCCGGTCGCCTGCGCGTGCTGACCGCCCTGCGCGAAGGCCCCCAGGGCGCACGCGGGCTCAACAGCCGCATCGAACAGCTGCTGGCCGGCAACATGCCCGGCTACTTCCAGGGCCGCCTGCTGCTGGTGACTGAAAACAGCTACCGCCATCGCCTGTTCAACGGTGACATCGGCATCTGCCTGCGCGACACCAGCGGCGCGATGGTGGCCTGGTTCCCCGGCGACACCGCCGAACAGCCGCGTGCCTTCCACCCTGCCGCACTGCCCGCGCACGAAAGCGCCTTCGCGATGACCGTGCACAAGGCACAGGGCTCGGAGTTCGATGAAGTGTGGCTGCAGCTGCCGCGGCAGGACAGCCGCGTGCTGTCGCGCGAACTGGTCTACACCGGCCTCACCCGCGCCCGCCAGCGCCTGCATGTGGCCGGCAGCGAAGAGGTGCTGGTGGCCGCGCTGAAGCGGCATGCCAGCCGTCTGGGTGGCCTGGCCTGGCGGCTGGGCGCCGAAGCGGGGTCGGATCCCGTTCCCGACGGGAACGGGCTCTGACCCCATCGCGCTGATGTCGCGTTTGCCCTTTGATGACGTCGTTGGCGCCGCCTATCCTGCGTCGTATCTCACGACACAGGAACCGGCACGTGGCCCTTATCGCCTTGGATGACCCGCGCTGGGCCGAGCTGGAGCACGCATACGGTGCAGCAGATGACATCCCGGAGCTGCTGGCCAATCTCAGTATCCCGAAAGGCGAGAGATCGGAAGACGATCCGATCGAGGACACCTGGCACGAGCTGTGGGGTAGTTTGTGTCATCAAGATGATGTCTACAGCGCCTCATTTGCCGCAGTTCCGCATATCGTCGATGCCCTTCTTCTAAGGCCTGAACTGCTATCGGTTCATTTCGTCGGGCTTCCAATCACCATTGAAATGGAGAGACGTGAAGCCGGCATCCTGCTCCCCGAGTACGTAGAGCCAGAGTACTCGGCAGCGCTGCAGAAGCTCGCTTGGTTTGCCGCCAGCATCGTTTCAGAGAAGCACGACAACAGCATGAGTTCCTGTCTATTGACGGTGCTTGCGTTGGAGCATGGAAATACTAGTGTGGCGCGGATGCTGAATCAGATTGATCACTTTGAGGCTGATGAGGCTGTCGAGCTATTCCGCAATCACTGAGGTAGCCAATTGGACTTGCTCGAAATCAACGCAAAGCCAGCGCCAATTGAACTCTGATAGCTGTGCCGGCGCTGTCTATCCGGTTGGCTGCTACACGAAAAAGGAAGCGGCACATGGCGCTTATCGCCCTTGACGACCCACGCTGGGCCGAACTGCAGCACGCCTACGGTGCGGCGGATGACATCCCGGAGCTGCTGGCCAACCTCCGCATTCCGAAGGGCGAAAGATCGGAAGACGATCCGATCGAGGACACCTGGCACGAGCTGTGGAGCAGCCTGTGCCATCAATGGGACGTCTACAGTGCTTCGTTTGCGGCGGTGCCGCATATCGTGAACGCACTTCTGCTTCAGCCAAAGCCACTCACGTTTGACTTCGTTGGATTGCCATTTAGCATCGAGATGGGGAGGCGGGAGGCAGGTATCACGCTTCCTGATATCGCTGAACCCGAGTACTCCGAGGCGCTTCACCGGCTTGCGAAGTTTGCTGGTAGCGTCGTAATGGAGAAGCATGATTTCAGCAACAGCACGTGCTTGTTGACGGCGCTGGAACTGGAGCACGGAAATGCCGCAGCAGCGTGGGCGCTGGCCTTCGTGGTATCCGGTGAAAGGGACGAAATGGAAGAAGCGATGGAGCTTTTCCGGAATCGGTGAAAACCTCCAGTCACGTCTGAAATCGCTAGCCAATAGCAGTCGAGCATGGCTCGACTCTACAACTGCGTACTTCGATCATTCGGACGTTCATCCACGCATGGCGTGGATCTACCGTACCGACCAATGGTCGACACCTACCAGAGCAGAGCGCCGTTCCAACAGACCGCGGGAAACTGTCGAAGGCGGGGCGGGTCCGGTTGAGGGGGTGTGAGCGGCATGGATGCCGCGACCAAGCCCCCATGGACGGGTTCACGGCGTCCCCCTCAACCGGACCCGCCCCGCCATCCCACGGAATGCAGGCCTTTGACCTTGCCGTTGCCGTTGATTCTGCAGGTGCAGGGCGCAGCCCTGCCGCCTTCCTCACTCCGCGATCAACACCAGCCCATCCGGGAACACGATCGCCGCTTCATCCGCACTCAGATCGAAGAACCCCACGCCGTGCTTCTCGGCCAGGTCCTGCACGCGCCCATGCGCGCGCTCTGCCACCGAATAGGCGAACGCGCCGTAGATCACCGCGCGGCCGATGCTGTAGTCGGTCACCTCGGCACGGTCGTCATCGTCGTTGCTCAGCGGCCCGTTCATCGGCGGGAAGTCCCGCGCCATCTCCGCGAACCACGCCTGCAGCGCCGGGCTGCTCACCGCCGGATCGTCGTACTCGTGATTCTCGCCCCACTGCGCCTGCTTCTCGAACCAGGCGATGAAGGCCGCTGCTTCGCGGGGTGCAGCGCTGGGCTCGAACACCATCATGTCGTAACTCATTGAACCGTCCTGTGCATGGCGGGGTCAGAGCCTTCGCTGTTGGCGAAGGATCCGACCCCGGCGCGGGGTCTGTGGCTGCACAGGGTATCGCGCTACGGCTGTTCGGCCGCACTCATCGACAAGCCCGGCGCCAGCGCCTTCGCCTCGGGGAACAGCGCGAAGCGCAGGCCGATCAGGCCCATCAGCGCTTCATCGCGGGCCTTGCAGGCGGCCACGCCACCGACACGGCCCAGCGATGTGTCCAGGCGCTCGCGCAGCGCTTCGGCCGCGGCAATCGGCCGGCGTGCGGCGATCTGCCGCCGATAGTGCGCGGCGATCTCTTCCAGGATGTGCTCGACCGCCTCGCGGCTGCGCTCGGGCAGCTCCAGGCGGGCACGGCGCAGCTGCAGGATGTTCAGGCCGATGCGCGCCTCGTTGAGCATGTCCACCGAGGCGATGTCGCTGCCTTCCGGCGTCGCCGCCAGGCGCGGGGCGAGCAGGCCCAGCAGGTCCAGCATGCGTGCGGCGAAGCGCTGGCGGTCCTGCTGGCCGCGCCCTTCGGCGGCCTCGGCCAGCGTGGTCCAGCCCTGCCGCACCAGGCGGCGCGCCGTCCACTCGGCACCCACCGAACGGAACAGGCGGGTCATCACCACCGCGAAGCCAATGCCGATGAACATCGCGATGGACGAGTTGAGGAAGCTCTGGATGTTGGCGCTGTAGGTGTTCTGCAGGCTCAGCAGCGCGGCCAGGTTCACCGTCAGCGGCAGCGCGAACAGGGCGCTCTTGGGGTGGTGCAGCAGCAGGCCCAGCGGCAGGAACGCCACCGCCAGCACCAGCGCCAGCAGGCCGAAGTCGTGCACGGCCGGGAACACGCCGAACAGGTACACGCCGGCCACCAGCGAAGCGACGATGGCCCAGACCAGGAACGAGACCATGCTCGGCGCCGGGTCGTCCTGCGCCGCGAAGAACGCGGCCGTCACCGCCGCCATCATCGCGCCGTTGCCGCCGCCTTCCCAACCCAGGCCGATCCACAGCACGCAGTAGCTCATCAGCGCCACGCCGGCGCTGAGCGCGGAGAACAGCGCCATGCCGTAGTCGACGTGCTTGTCGGTGGCCACGCGCTCGGTACGGATGCGGTAGTGGGCGCGGTCCAGCGGCGCGGTGCCGTGGTCGATCGCGTGCTGCAGGGTGCGGCAGTCCTGCCACAGGTCCACCAGCTCCTCCAGGCGCAGCAGCAGGCTGGCCAGCTGCAGGTGCTGCAGGTCGCTGTCCACCTGAGGCTTCAGTGCGCTGATGCGCGCACGCAGGCGGGCATAGTCGCTGGCACTGGCGGGCGTATCGATCCAGTCGTGGATGTCATCGACCAGCGCCGGCAGGCCCTCGGGCAGCGTCTGCGCCTCGCTGCGCAGCGCGCTCAGGCGGTCGGCAATCGACGACAGCACCGGCAGCAACAGCAGCATGCGCTCGCGCAGGCGTTCCATCGAAACCGCAGAGCCCGCATGGCGCGGATCATCGCGGCGCAGGAACTCGATGAGCGCCTCGAACTGCACCAGGTCGGCGGCCAGCCGGTTGCGCGGGGCATGGGCGCGGCCACGCTCGAGGATCTGCCGGCACCACTGCGCGGCATCCTCCATCCAGTTGCCGATGCGGGTGCGCAGCATCGGCTGCACCGAGGCCGGGAACAGCAGCGACGCGGCCAGCACCGCCACCACCGTGCCGAGGATGATCTCCTCGCTGCGCGCCACCACCGTGTCGAAGATGGTTTCCGGCGAGGTCACCGCCGGGAAGCCGATGAAGGCGGTGGTGTAGCCGGCCAGCAGGAACGCGTAGCCGCGCGGGCCACGGTTGAGCAGGGCCAGGAACAGGCAGCCTGCCAGCCAGATCGACATCGCCGCGCTCAGCACCATCGGCGTTTCCACCAGCGCCGGCAGCACCAGCAGGGTGGCCAGGCCGGCCACCAGGGTGCCGACGATGCGGTACACGCCCTTGGCGCGGGTCGGACCCAGCAGCGGCTGGCTGACGATGTACACCGTGCCCATCGCCCAGTACGGGCGCGACAGGTTGCCGGCCATGGCGATGTACAGCGCGGCCACCGCGGCCAGGTAGGTCTTGATCGAGAACAGCCACGCCTGGCGGTCGGTCAGCGCGTTCATGGCTTACTTCGCCGTGGCCTGCGCGGTGGCCGGGGCCGCCGGCGCGACCGTGGTCTGCCAGCCGCCACCCAGCACCAGGAACAGATGGATCTGGTCGCGCGAGACCTGCGCCTCGGCCGCGGCCAGGGTGGCATCACTGGTCACCAGGCTGCGGTCGGCATCCAGGCTGGACAGGTACGGGGTGCGCCCGGCCTGGTACAGCCGGCGGTTCTGCTCGGCGGCCAGCGCGGCCTGCTGCTGGGCTTCGCGCAGCGACTGCAGGCGGCGCAGGTCCTGCGCGTAGCGGTCCAGCGCGGTCTGCGTCTCGCGCAGGGCCTGCAGCACGGCATGGTCGAACTCGGCCAGCGCGGCATCGGCACCGGCCTCGGCGGCGTGGATGCGGGCATGCGTGCCCGAGGACGGCAGCGTCCACGAGATCAGCGGGCCGATCGACCACTGCTGGGTCATCGGCTGGCCGAAGTCCTCCAGCAGGCCGGCGGCACCCAGCGAGGCACCCAGACGGATGTCCGGGTACAGCTCGGCGGTGGCCACGCCGATACGTGCGGTGGCCGAGGCCAGCCTGCGTTCGGCCTGGCGGATGTCGGGGCGACGCTGCAGCAGGGCGCGGCCATCACCCACCGGCAGCGGCTGGGCCAGGCGCGGCGCGTCGGCGCAGTCGATCACGCCGGCCGGCAGCTGGCCGGGGGTCTTCCCCAGCAGCGCGGCCAGCGAATAGGCGGCGGCCGAACGCTGCGCGCGCAGCGGCGGCAGTGCGGCTTCCAGCAGGGCGACCTGGGCGTTGGCGCGGGCCAGCTCCGGCGGCGTGCCACGGCCGGCATTGATCAGGCGCTGGGTGACGGAGCGGCTGCGCTGCTGCAGCTGCAGCGAATGCTCGGCCACGTGCAGTTCGTGGTTGGCGTGGCAGATTTCCAGGTAGCTGTCGGCCACTTCGGCCACCACGCTCACCTGCGCCAGGTCGCGTGCGGCGGCCACCGACTGCTCGTCGGCGCGGGCCGCTTCGGCACCACGCTTGAGCTTGCCGAACATATCGAACTGGTAGCTGACCGCGAACTTGCCGTCGGCCAGGTTGATCACCGGCAGCTCGTGTTCCTGCAGGAAGGCTTCGGCCGACAGCTGCGCACGGCTGACACCGGCTTCGGCTTCGTACTCGAAGCCACCGGCATCCATCGCCTGTTCGTACACGGCGGCGGCGCGGCGCAGGTGCGCATCGGCGGCCTTCAGTTCTACGTTGTCACGCAGCGCCTGGGTGATCAGGCCATCCAGCACCGGATCGTTGTACAGCGACCACCAGCGGTCGGGCAGCGCCTGGTTGGCGGCAACATCCGGGTTCTGGGTGTCGATGAAGGCGGCATTGGCCTCCGGACGCTTGAAGGCCGAGCCTTCCGGCAGGGCGTAATCCGGGCCGACGGTCTTGCAGGCCGCCAGGCTGGCCAGCGCAACGATCAGGCCGAGACGGGGCAGGGTGGTGTTCACAGGCCCGCCTGTGTCGGCGTGGTGCCGGCCTTGTCTGCGTGCTTCCTGCTGTTGGTTTCGACCGTCACCGTGGCGGTACGGCCGGCGATCAGTTCCACGCCCTGGGGCACGTCGTCGATGGCGATGCGCACCGGGATGCGCTGCGCCAGCCGCACCCAGTCGAAGGCCGGGGTCACGTTCGGCAGCAGGGTGCTGCCGTTGCTGCGGTAGCGGTCCTCGATGCCGGCGGCGATGCTTTCGACGTGGCCGCGCAGCGCGGTCGACTCGCCCATCAGGCGGATGTCCACGGCCTGCCCGGGTGCCACGCCGCGCAGGCGGGTTTCCTCGAAGTAGCCATCGATGCGGAACGAGCCGGTATCCAGCAGCGCCAGCACCGGCTTGCCGGCCACCACGTAGTCGCCCACGCGCATGGTGCGGTCGTTGACCCGGCCGTCGGCCGGCGCGTGCACTTCAGTGCGGGCCAGGTTCAGATCAGCCAGGTCGACCGCGGCCTGGGCGGTGGCCAGCGACGCCTGCGCGGCCTGCAGCTTGGCCCGGCGCACTTCGGCGTCCTCGGCGGCCACCAGGTCCTGCAGGCTGCGGTCGCGGCCGATCTCGCGGCGCAGCTGCGTCACCGAGGCCTGGCGCTCGGCCAGGCTGGCCTTGGCCTGCTCCAGCGCGATGCGGTAACGCGCACGGTCGATCACGAACAGCACGTCGCCCTTCTTCACCGCCTGGTTGTCGGCCACGTTCACCGATTCCACCAGGCCGGACACATCAGGGGCCACCTGCACCACGTCGGCGCCGACATGGGCGTCGCGGGTCCACGGCTCATCCATGTAATAGACCCACAGCTGGCGCAGGACCAGCAGGGCCACGATCACCGCCGCGCTGGTCAGCAGTATGGGAAGGGTCTTCTTCACGATCTTGTTCACGATTGCATCCAACGCAGGAGGTGGAACAGCAGGCCCAGCACGATCCCGTACAGCGCCAGGTTGAACAGCGCCGGATGCCAGACATGGCGGTAGGCACCGGCACGCTGCAGCAGCGCGTGCAGGCCGCTGTTGACCAGGTAGGCCAACAACATCAACCCGAGCAGGGTCGGGACGAACACTCCGTGGAGACTGAATTCACCGGGCATCGGTAGGGGGGCGAGATGGGGGAGGGGAGGGCAACACACAGGACAACGGCAACGGGCAAAAGCCGCTGGCGCCTGCACGGCAGCGGCGGTGTTTCAAGGACAACGCGCTTACGTGATGCGGTCGGCCGCCTCGGCCAGCAGGCGCCATGCCTTCAGCACGGCCTGCAGTTCATCCATGGAAAGTTCGCCGAACACGTCCTGGCGCAGGCCGATGAGCTGTTCTTCCAGCTCGCGCACCAGCGCCTGTCCCTCGTCGGTCAGCCACAGCAGGTTGGCGCGGCGGTCGCTGGCGTCGCTTTCGCGGCGGACCAGGTCGCTGGCGCACAGCTTGTCCAGCAGGCGTACGAGGGACGGGCCTTCCATGCCCAGCTGCTGGGCCAGCGCCACCTGGCGGATACCGCCGCCGGAGCGGCCGATCATCAACAGGGGCATGGTGCAGGCGGTGGAGATGCCGTAGCTGCCGAGCCGGCTGTCGGCCAGGCGCTGCCACTGCCGTCCTGCATAGAGCAGGCCGGAGCTGAGCTGCATCTGCAGCCGGGTACGGTCGTCGAGGGGTCGGTCCATAAGAGATAGATAGGATACTACTAATTTCATTACTATCAATATTTTTTGCTGAATGGGTGATTGGGGGTGGGTG